>CAZMKX010000081.1:0-9882 GCA_964566375.1 uncultured Myxococcales bacterium | reverse complement strand
CAGAGCTTCGGCGACGCCGCCGACGTGATCCACGGGATCGTCGCGCGGAACTCGGGATCGCTCGCGCAGGTCGAGAACCAGCTCGTGGCGGCGAAGGGCGCGCTCCTGATCGCGGTGTTGGTCTGCGTCGAGGCCGCCAGCTTCTCGCCGGCCTGGATGGCGCGCTGGCGAGCTCTTCCGCTGCTGCGCTACGGCGCCGTGGCCGCGGCGCTCTGGGGCATCGCGTTCTTCGGCACGTTCTCGGGCGCGAATTTCATCTACTTCCAGTTCTGAGCGGGGACGCGTTGGAGCGACGAGAGATCCTGCGAGCGACGCTTCGACTCGGGCTCCTGCTCGCGCTCGTCCTCGCGGGCGATCGCCTGCTGGCGCGAGCCGGGACTTCCCTGCTGCTCGGGAGCGAGATCCGCTTCTCGGTCGCCGCGCGCGGCGGACTGCCGCCGAACGTGCTCGTGCTGGGCGACTCGCGCGCGGTCAACGCGTTCTGGACTCCCGAGGTCGCACGGCTCTCGGGCCGCCCCGCCTTCAACCTCGCGTACAACGGCATGTCGACCCGCGTGGCCGAAGCCGTGCTTCGCGACTACCTGCGCGTGAACGCGAAGCCGGAGCTGATCGTCCTCGAAGTCACCAACGTTCAGGATCGCCAGAAGCTCGTGAGCGCGCTCTCGGGCTACTGGTCCGTCGCACCGGCGCTCGAGGCGCTCGCGCGCGAAGTGTCTCCGCGCAACGCCGCGGCGGCTCGCGTCTCGCACCTGTTTGCGCTCAACTCCGAGGTCTTCCTGCGGGCGCTCCGCCACCTGCGCCGCTCCGACCAGGACGCGATCAACCGCTTCCGGACCACGCCCGAGATCCTTGCGGCGGCGCGCGCGCTCGCGCCGTTCGATCTCGCGGCGCGCACCGACAATCTGGAGTCGCTCGGCCGCATCGTCGCGCTCGCGCGCGCGCACGACTGCCGGCTGCGGCTCGTCGTCGCCCCGTACCTGCCGGAGTTCGTCGCGCACGCGGCGAACTGGAACGACTGGATCGCGGAGATCGCGCGCGCCGCGGGCCCGGACGAGCGGATCTGGGACTACGGTCACGCCGACCCGGATTCGACGCACTTCGCCGACCGGCTCCACCTGAACGAGAGCGGTGCCGTTCCGTTCCTCGAGCGGCTCGCGCGCGACGAGTTCTTCGCGTTTGACACCGCGGACGGCGCGCAGTAACCCGTGCCCATGTCTCGCCCGTCCCTGCGCGCTTCGAGCATCGCGCCGTTCCTCGCCATGGAGGTGATGGAGCGAGCGCTCGTTCTCGAACGCGCGGGCGCGAACGTGATCCACCTCGAGGTCGGAGAGCCCGAGTTCCCCGCGCCCGCCGAGGCCACCGAAGCGGCCCGGCTTGCGCTCGCCCGCGAGCCGTCGCGCTACACCGACAGCCGCGGCATGCTCGCGCTTCGCGAGGCGATCGCGCGCGATCAGACGCGCCGCAGCGGCGCCCGCATCGATCCGGATCGCGTGTTGATCACGGCGGGCACCTCCCCCGCGCTCCTGCTGGTCTTCACGTACCTGCTCGATCCCGGCGACGAGGTGGTGCTCGGTACCCCCCACTACGCCTGCTACCCGAACCTGGTCCGCGCCGCGGGAGGGGTCCCCGTCTTCGTGAAGACGTGCGCCGCGGACGGGTATCCGCTGCGCGCGGCCGACGTCGCCAAGGCACGGACGAAGCGCACGCGCGCGGTCGTCGTCTCGTCCCCGGCCAACCCGACCGGCGCGATCCAGTCACGCGCCGATCTCGAGGCGCTGCACGCGCTCGGTCTGCCACTCGTCTCGGACGAGATCTACGATGGCCTGGTCTACGACGGCGCGCGCGTGACCTCCGCGCTCGAGCTCGGCGAGGACGTCTTCGTCCTCGATGGCTTCTCGAAGCGCTACGCGATGACCGGGTTCCGGCTCGGCTACCTGATCGCGCCGCCGCCGGCGTTGCGCGCGCTCCGCAGCCTGTCGCAGAACCTGTTCATCTCGGTCGCGAGCTTCGTCCAGCACGCGGGAATCGCCGCGCTCGCGCACGGAAACGCGACGACCGAAGCCATGCGAGCGGCGTACGCGTCGCGCCGGCTCGCGCTCGTGGACGGCCTGAAGAAGCTCGGCTTCTCGGTTCCGGTCGTGCCGCGCGGCGCGTTCTACGTCTTCGCGGACGCGCGACGGATCTCCCCCGATTCGCGGGCGCTCGCGGCGCGAATCCTCGAGGAGGCCCACGTCGCGGTGACGCCGGGGATCGACTTCGGCCAGGCGGGTGAAGGCTTCCTGCGCTTCTCGTGCACCGCCCCCGCGGAGCAGATCGACGAGGCGCTCGCGCGAATCGCCCGCCTGCTCGGCTAGCCGGACACGAGCACGCCGTCCCGGACGAGCTCGTCCACGACGGATGCGAGGTCGGCCTCCGGAAGCGCCAGGCGCGCGGCCAGCGACGCGCGCGAGGTGGGCGCGAGCGTCGCGCGCAGGAGCGTCGCGAGCGCGGGCGAGACGTGCTCGACCGCGACCTCGCGCAGGCGGAACGCCGACGCCGCGGGCGCCGAGCGAACGAGCAGCGTCTCGTCCGGCTCGGGCGGGAGCGCGAGGATCCGGAGAGGCGCGCCCGCGTCGACGGCCGCGCGCTGATCCGCGGCGAGCGCGAGCGTTCCGCCGGGAACCTCCACGAGCCGTACGGAGCCTGCGAGCGCGAGCTCGCCCGCCTTCGGTGCGGGAGTCGCACGCAGCTCGCGCCGCGCGTGCGCGAGCGCCGTCTCGAGCGCAACGAGGGCCCGAAGTGCCGAGCTCGCCTCTCGGGTACACCGATCCGCGTAGCGAGCGAAGGCCAGCGGCAGGCTCGCGTCGCGGCGGACGGCGTCGTGGAGCTCGGGCGACGAAGCGAAGCCCGCTTCGCCGAGTCCGCTCGCGATCGAGAGCGCGAACTCGCTCGAGACGTTGGAGAGGAACTGCCTCCGCCGCCTCTCGTCGCGATCGGCCGCGATCGCGACGGGGTCGGCAGCGCGCAGCAGACGCAGCTCGTCCTCGTCGAGGCCGGCGGTCGCGTCCGGTGCGCCGACGCGAATCCGTGCAGCGAACGCCGGATCGAGCTGCATGCGGAAGAGCGTGCGCTGCACGCGGCGGTGGTTCAAGCAATCATCTCGCGCAGTCGCTCGAAGACCGGAACGACGTCCTCCGCGCGATTGCGCTCGCACTCGAAGACGAGCGCGCGACGGTTCACGGCGCGCGGGATCACGGCTTCCAGGATCGACCACGTGTCGCGAAGCGGAACGGGCGAGTGGTCGTCGTCGACGAAGGCGCGATCGCCCTGCGTGAACTCGGTCGCCCCGGCGACGTGGATCTCGACCACGCGCTCGAGCGGAAACCCGTCGAGGCCGGCGAGCGGCGCGTGGCCGCACGCGCGCTGGTAGATGGCCAGGTGCGCGACGTCGAGCAGCAGTCCGCAGTCGGCCGCGCCCGCGACGCGCGCGAAGTAGTCGAGCAGGTGCAGGTCGCCCAGGTACACGTGCGCGGGCGGGTTCTCGGGCAGGACCTCGAACCCGGTGGCCTCGCGCATCGCGCGCACGTTTCCGGCCAGCTCGCGCGCGGACTCCGCGCAGAGGACCGGCGGCATCAGCACGCCGTGCCCCCGCTCGCGCGGACCGATGTGCCAGAGGCCGGCGTCGCCGCACAGCCAGGCGGCGCCGACCGAGCGCGCCTGCGCGCGCGTCGCGTCGAGGTACTCGGGCGAGAGGCTCTCGCGCTCCTCCAGGTTCGCGTCGAGGAAGTGATACGTGACGGGCCAGCCGGCCTCGGCCCAGGCGCGCGCGTCGTCGTCGATGCCGCGCTCGAGGTCGGCACCGATCTCGAGGAAGCCGACCAGATCCGGGCGGCTACGGCGCAGCGCGACCACGTCGAGCCCGCCGTGACGCGCACCGAACTCCGTCGAGATCCCGACACCGAGCTGTGGCAGTGCGCCGACGCGCTCCGCGAAGGCCGGGGACATCAGGCCGGCACGAGCTCCAGCGGGATCTCCGTGAAGCTGCGGAAGACCAGGCTCCGGTGCAGGGGCAGCGGATCCGACGTCGTCAGCGCGAAGCTCTTCGTGTGCTCCAGGAGCGCGCGCAGCGCGATCTGCGCCTCGAGCCGCGCCAGGTTCGCGCCCAGGCAGAAGTGCGTGCCGAAGCCGAAGGCCAGGTGGCGGTTCTCCTTGCGCCCGATGTCGAAGCGGTCGGGCTCGCGGAAGATCGCCTCGTCGCGGTTCGCCGAGCCGAGCCAGGTGATCACGATCTCGCCTTCGCGGACCTTCTCGCCGCAGAGCTCCACGTCGCGCGTGGCCCGCCGCGGGTCGAGCTGCACCGGGGACGAGAAGCGCAGCACCTCTTCGATCGCCGTCGGCACCAGCTCCGGCTCGCGGCGCAGCCGCGCGAGCGCGTCCGGCTGCTCGAGCAAGGTCAGCACGCTGTTCCCGATCAGCGTCGTGGTCGTCTCGTTTCCGGCGACGAGCAGCAGGATCAGCATCTGCAGGAGCTCGTCGAAGGAGAGCTTCGAGCCCTCGAGCTCCGCCTGCGAGAGACCCGTGAGCAGGTCCTCGCGCGGCTCCGCGCGCCTCAGCGCGACGAGCCGCCTGAAGTACTCGCCGAGCTCTTCGACGATCGCGCGGTTGCGCTCGAACGTCGCGCGGTCCGGCGGCGCGAGCAGCCCCGCGCCGAGCGTCTCGACGAGCTTGTCCGACCAGTCCTTGAAGCGGGCGTTGTCCTCCGTCGGCACGCCGATGATCTCGGCGATCACGGTGACCGGAAGCGGGTAGGTCAGCGCCTGCACGAGGTCGACGTTCCGCTTCGCGAGCGCGTCGTCCATCAGCGCGTTCGCGATCTCGATCATGCGCGGCTCGAGCCGCCGGATGATCTTGGGCGTGAAGGCCTGGTTCACGAGCCCGCGCAGGCGATCGTGCTCGGGCGGATCCGTGCCGATCATGCTCGGCGTGCGCTCGGCCATCTCCGGAAAGCCGGGCGGCGGCGGAAACACGCTCGACCACGTGGTCGAGTCGCGCAGCACCTCGACCGTGTCCGCGTAGCGGAAGACGGAGACGACCGGAAGACCCGGGTGGCGGTGGCTGCCGAGCGTGCGCCCGCGCGCGTAGAGCGCGTAGGGGTTGCGGCGGGTGGCGTCCTCGAACGGGTTGAACTCGAAGGGGGTCGACATCGTTTCATTCTAGCGCGCCTCGGCGGCTAGAATCGAAGCGATGTCCAGAGTCGTTCGCCGCGCCCCGCTCTGGATGCAGGTCTGCTACGGACTCGGCGACGTCGGAGTCGCGCTCGCGACGAGCGCCATCGGCAGCTACCTGATGTTCTTCTACACCGACCTGGCGGGGCTCGACATCGCGACGGCGGGGCTGGTGCTGGGCGCCGGTCGCGTCTGGGATGCGCTGAACGACCCCGCGATCGGGTACCTGTCGGACCGCACGCGAAGCCGCTTCGGACGCCGGCGGCCCTGGTTCGCCGCGGCCGCGCTTCCGCTCGGTCTCTCGGTGTTCGCGCTCTTCGCGCCGCCCCGCGCGTTCACCGGACTCGAGCTCGCGCTCTGGATGCTCGTCACCTACCTGACCGCGGACGTCTTCTTCACGCTCTTCCTGACGCCGTACTACGCGCTCGGCGCCGAGCTTTCCGAGGACCCCGACGAGCGCACGCGCATCGTCGCGATCCGCACGTTCTTCTGGTACGCGGGCGCGATCGCGGGAAGCGCGATGCCGTTCCTGGCGCCGCTCGCGGCAGGAGCGGACCTGCGCGTCGGCTACGGGCGCGTCGCGCTCGCGTTCGGAGCGATTGCGACCTTTGCGATCGCCGCTGCCTTCTTCGGCACGCGCGAGCCGCCCGCGCCGCCCGCGCGCGCCGCAACGCTCGGTGACTTCGTGCGCGGCGTGCGCGAGTCACTCCGCAATCGGCCGTTCCGGATCCTGCTCGCGACCTTCGTGACGATGAGCGTCGGCAGCGGACTGAACGGCGCCGTCGCGATCTACGCGTTCGTCTACTGGCTCGGCTACACCGGCGCCGAGGCCGGGCAGATCGTTCCGACCTATCTCGCGGCGGCGGCCCTCGCGCTTCCCTTCTGGTCGCGCATCTCGACCCGGCACGGAAAAGACCGCGCGCTCCGAGCCGTGTGTCTGTACGAAGCCGTGATCCTGTCGTCGATCTGGTTCCTCACACCCGCGCGGCCGCTGGTGCTCGCATTCCTGGTTCTCGCGGGCTTCGGGCTTGCGGGCTTTCTGGTCGCCGGCTCGCTGCTCGCCGACGTTCTCGATCACGACGAGCTGGAGAGCGGCGAGCCGCGCGGCGGCGCGTTCTTCGGCTTCTGGTCGTTCGCCTTGAAGCTCGCGGCCGGCGCAGGGCCGCCCGTGGTCGGATTCGTCCTGTCGACACTCGGCTACGTGCCGAACCAGGTGCAATCACCGGCGGTGATCCTGGCCATGCGCGCGCTCTACGGACCGATCCCGGCGCTCTTCTTCGTCGCAGCCGCGATCGTGTTCTGGCGCTTTCCCCTCTCGCGCGAAGCCCACGCTTCGATCCAGCGGGCGCTGCGCGAACGCCGAGCGGCGGACTCGCGCGGCTGATCAGCCGCGCGGCTCGGCGCGCGCGACGTGGCCCTTCGCGTTCACCGTCGCGACCACGTCCCGCAGGTGGTCGACGCCGCGCGTCTCGAGCACGAACTCGACCTCGGCCTCGCTCGATGGTCCGCGCGCGAACGCGCGCTCGTGCAGGACCTCGACCACGTTCGCGCCGGCGTCCGCGATCGCGGTCGTGACGTCGGCCAGCGCGCCCGGCACGTCGCGAATGCGCACGACGACGCGCGCCAAGCGCGCCGTCCGCGCGAGCCCGCGCTCGATCACGTGCGAGAGCACGAGCATGTCGATGTTCCCGCCCGAGATCACGATTCCGACGCGCCGCCGCGCGAAGCGTCCCGGATCGGCCAGGACGGCCGCCAGCGCCGCGGCGCCGGAGCCCTCGGCGACGGTCTTCTCGACCTCGAGCAGGAGCAGGATCGCGGCCTCGATCGGCTCTTCGTCGACGACCAGGATCTCGCGCACGTGTCGTCGGACGATCGGCAGCGTCAGGCGTCCGGGCGCTTTCACGGCGATTCCCCCCGCGATCGTCGCGCCGCCACAGGCGATCGGCTGGCCCGCGAGCGCCTGCCGCATCGAGGGGAAGCGCGCGCACTGCACGCCGAAGATCTCCAGGTCCGGGCGGAGCCCGTGCGCCCCGATCGACATGCCCGAGATCAGCCCGCCGCCCCCGACCGGCACGACCAGCGCGTCCAGGTCCGGCACTGCGTCGAGCATCTCGAGCGCCACCGTGCCCTGCCCGGCGATCACCTGCGAATCGTCGTAGGGGTGCACGAAGACCAGGCCGCGCTCGCGCTGCAGCGCGAAAGCGACCTGGCTCGCGTCCTCGAGCGTGTCGCCGCTCTGCACGATCTCGGCGCCGAACGCGCGCGTGTGCTCGACCTTGATCGTGGGCGTGAAGCGCGGCATCACGACCGTCGCTCGGATGCCGAGACGCTGGGCGTGATAGGCGACGCCCTGCGCGTGATTCCCGGCCGAGACCGCGATCACGCCCGCGTCGCGTTCCGCGGGCGAGAGCGAGGTGAGCTTGACGAGCGCGCCGCGCTCCTTGAACGAGGCGGTGAACTGCAGGTTCTCGAACTTGAGAAACAGCTCGCAACCCGCGATCTGCGAGAGCGTCCGTGAGTGGAGACAGGGCGTGCGCTCGACCGCATCGCCGATCGTTGCCGCGGCCGCGCGCACGTGCTCGACGTCGATCTCGCTCATGGCGGTCGAGTGTATACTGCACGCGCGCCCACGCCCCACGGAGGACTCCACGATGAGGCTCGCCACCTTCAGCCAAGCCGGCACGACGCGCATCGGCGTCGTTCGCGGCGAGAGCGTCGTCGACCTCGCCTCGGCGGCTCCGGAGCTGCCGCGCGACATGATCGGATTCCTGGCGGCGGGGCAGCGCGCCCGGCAGCGCGCGGGCGAGGCCGCCGATGCGAGCGGCGCGCACCTCCCGCTGGCCGACGTGGTTCTCGAGGCCCCCGTGCCGCGCCCGCCGAAGCTGCTCGCGATCGGCCTGAACTACGCCGATCACGCCGCCGAAGCCGGCCTCGAGCTGCCGAAGGTCCCGATCGTCTTCAACAAGCAGTCGACCTGCGTGACCGGCCCGTTCGGCGTCGTGCACATGCCGCGCGTCTCGACGTCGCTCGACTACGAGGCCGAGCTCGCGTTCGTGATCGGCAAGCGCTGCCGGCACGTGCCGCGCGCGCGCGCGCACGAGGTGATCGCCGGGTACTGCGTCCACGACGACGTGTCGGTGCGCGACTGGCAGCTGCGCGTGCCGACCTGGACGATGGGCAAGTCGTTCGACACCCACGGTCCGCTCGGGCCGTGGCTGACCACGTCGGACGAGGTCGGCGATCCGCACGCGCTCTCGATCCGCACGCTCGTGAACGGCGAGCTGCGCCAGAATTCGAGCACCAAGAACCTGATCTTCGACTGCTACGCGCTCGTCGAGCACCTGTCGACCGTCTTCACGCTCGAGGTCGGCGACGTGATCGCCACCGGCACACCCGGCGGTGTCGGCATGGCGTCGAAGCCGCCGCGCTGGCTCCGGGTCGGCGACGTGGTCCGGATCGAGATCGAGAACCTGGGCTTCATCGAGAACGAGATCGTTCCCGAGCCCGAGGAGACCGGGCGCTTCTGACGCCCGCAGGAGTCCCCATGAAGTACGGCATCGCGCTCTTCCCGACGGATTCGTCGATCTCGCCCGTCGAGCTCGCCACCGCCTGCGAGGCGCGCGGCTTCGAGTCGATCTGGTTCCCCGAGCATTCGCACATTCCCGCCTCGCGCCGCACGCCGTTCCCCGCGGGCGGCGACCTGCCCAAGATGTACTACGACGTGTTCGAGCCGTTCATCTCGCTCGCCGCGGCGGCCGCGGTGACGAAGACGCTGAAGCTCGCCACGGGCGTGTGCCTGGTCGTGCAGCGCGACCCGATCCAGACGGCGAAGGACGTCGCCACGCTCGACCGCGTGTCGAACGGCCGGTTCATCTTCGGCATCGGCGCGGGCTGGAACGCCGAGGAGATGGAGAACCACGGCACCGACTACAAGAAGCGGCTCTCGCTCATGCGCGAACGGGTCGGCGCGATGAAGGAGATCTGGACCCAGTCGAAGGCCGAGTTCCACGGCAAGCTCGTCGACTTCGATCCGATCATGACCTGGCCCAAACCGGTGCAGAAGCCGCACCCCCCGATCCTCGTCGGTGGCGGCTGGCCAGGCGGCGCCCTGCGCGCGATCGAGTACGGCGACGGCTGGATGCCGATCAACATCCCCGGCCGGCTGATCCGCCGCATTCCCGAGTTCTGGGCCAAGGCCGCCGAATCGGGCCGCACGCCCGAGAACCTCGAGCTCACGATCTTCGGCATGGGCCCCGACGCCGACGAGATCGCGAAGCTCCGCGAGAACGGCGCGAGCCGCATCGTCTTCATGCTGCCCGCCGATCCGGCGGAGAAGATCCTGCCGCAGCTCGACAAGCTCGCCGAGCTCGGGCGACGGCTCGGCTAGCGGACCTCGCCCGGCACGAAGCCCGCCACGCGCTTGTAGCGCGCGGCGATCTCCTCGAGCTCGCCGGGCGCGAAAACGTCCTCGACGCGCGCGAAGCCGTCGGGCGCGCGCTCGGCGGCCAGGTCGAGCACGCTTTCGGGGCCGTGCTCCCGGTTCGAGAGCACGATCTGCGCCGTCGCCGGGCGGCGCTCGGCCTCGTAGCGCGCGAGCGCCGCGTCGGGATCGCGCTCCCCGGCCAGCGCGTCGGCGAGCGCGCGCGCATCCAGGATCGCCTGCGAGGCGCCGTTCGAG
>CAZMKX010000080.1:0-9884 GCA_964566375.1 uncultured Myxococcales bacterium | reverse complement strand
TCACGAACGCGTCCTGCTCGTCGAAGCGGCTCGAGAACGGATGGTCGAAGCGGTTCGTGCCGCGCGACACGCTGTCGCGACACAGGAACTTCAGTCCGGGCGTCGCCATCGGGATCGAGAACGCGAGCGCGTACGGATGTCCGTCCGGCGGCAACGGAACGCCCGGGTAGACGGCGAGCTCGTCGGCGAAGGGCGCGAGCGTGGCGAGGATCCGCGCGCCGCGGACGACGATGCCGTTCGGGGTCTCGCCCACGACCCGAAGCGCGACCTGGCCGTCGCCCGCCCTCACGTCGGGCTGGCTCTTGTCGACGGTCGGCTGGATGATCGTATGCGTGAGCGAGACGTCGTTGCGGCGCAGGTGCTTCTGGAAGGCGACCAGGTTCGCCGCGCCTTCCTCGTTTCCGAACGCGCCCCACTCGTCGGTGCGACCGGCGAAGCCCGCGAACGTGACGTTCATGTAGTCGGGAGACCGGCCCATCAGGCCGACGGTGTGCTCGGCGATCTGCTGGAGGCAGACGTGGCGTCTCGCGATGTCGGCGCGCGAGCGCGGAATCAGGTGACTCGCGTTGATGGGCTCTCCGGTCTCGGGATCCGGCATCAGGCACGCCTGCGCGTGCGCGTGCTGCAGATCGAAGATCTCCGCGAGCGTGCGCGCGGCGCCGGCGAACGCGGGGTGGTTCGCCACGTCGCGGACACGTTCACCGTCGACCCAGACCTCGCGCTCGTCGCGCAGGCCGCGCAGGAATTGCTCGCCGGTTCGCGCCCCCATGTCTTGCAGTCTACGCCCGCGCGCGGCCGGGGGAAACCGCGCGCGGGCGCGCCCGGCTCAGGCGGGAAGGAGCTCGAAGCGGCGCACGGAGGCCAGTGCCTCGAGGCGCAGGTCGCGCAGCAGGTCGAGGCGGTCGAGGCACGCGCCGCAGCCGGCGACGACCGCGGTCTGCGGATCCTTCGCGACCGAAACGGGCAGGCGCAGCTCGCGCGTGAGAAGGCCGGCGAGCCCCTCGAGCAGCGCACCGCCGCCCGAGAGCACGATGCCGTTGTGCGCGATGTCGGCGGCGAGATCTGCGGGAGCCTCCTCGACGACCGTGCGCACGGCGTTCACGAGCGCGGCCACGGGCGCGGCCAGCGCGTCGCGGAGCTCCTCGGCCTTCACGCGCACCACGCGCAGCTCTCCGGAGATGCGATCACGCGCGTCGACGCAGGCCTCGCGCAGGTCCTGACGCGGCAGGGCGCAGCCGAGCTGCTCCTTCAGCGCGCGTGCGGTGGCCGGCCCCACCTCGACGTCGAGCTTCTTCTTGAGCCAGGCCTGGATTCCCTCGTCGAGGCGCGCACCGCCGAGCCGTCGAGTGCGCGCGTGGACGACACCGGAGAGCGTCACCACCGCGACGTCGGTCGTGCCCGCGCCGAAGTCGATCACGAGCTTGCCGCCCTTCGACGCGGTGGGGACGGCGGCGCCGAGCGCCGCGGCCATCGGCGCGGCGAGCAGGAAGACCTCGCGGGCGCCCGCGCTGCACGCGGCCTGCACGAGCGCGCGCTTCTCGACCTGCGTCAGCTCGCAGGGAACGGCGATCACCATGCGCGGCCGGCGCAGCGCCAGGCGGTTGCGCACGGCGCGCACCATTCCGCGGAGCAACGCCTCCGTCGCCTCGAAGTCGGCGATCGCGCCTTCGCGCACGGGGCGGACCTCGACGATCGACTCCGGCAGACGCGCGATCATCGCCTCGGCCGCGCGGCCGATCGCGCGGATCTCCTGGCTGCGCCGGTCGCGCGCGACCACCGCGGGCTCGGAGCGGATCTCGCCGGTGCGGTGACTGTAGACGCGCACGTTGGCCGAGCCGAGATCGACGCCGAGGTCGGCCGAGAAAAGGCGGGCGAGCGAGGACGTGCGAGGAGTGTCTGCCATGTCGAGCCTCCAGTCTCACGGCTTGGGCCGTACGGGCCACCGCTCGTGCAGACACCGTGCCCGTCCATCGGGAGTGCGCGGGCGTTACGCAGGAGGGGACGCGAACGGAGCGGCGCGCAAGAGAAGAAGGGAGTCGGGCGAAATCAGGCGACGCTGCATCGCGGCGGTCGGTGTGTGTAGTTTGCCGCCCTCCGAGGGGGCCTACTCGTCCAGCATCTCCGCCCGCGCCGTGCCCTGCTCCGCGCGCGCGATGCGACGTTCGAGCCCGGCGAGCTCGTCGTCGCGAAGCCGCCGCCAGCGTCCGGGCCGCAGCGTGCCGAGCTCGATGTTCATCACCCGGACACGCACGAGCTTCCGCACGCGCAGATCCTCCGCCTCGCACATGCGTCGGATCTGCCGGTTCCGGCCTTCCGTGAGGATGATCCGGAACGCGCACGCACCGAGTCGCGAGACCTTGCACGGCAGCGTGCGCCGGCCCTGGATCACCATTCCCTGTCTCATCCGCCGCAGCGAGGCCTCGGAGACGGGGACGTCCACCTCGACCCGGTACTCCTTCTCGTGCTTGCCGCGCGCGCGCAGGATCTGGTTCACCAGCTCCCCGCGGTTGGTCAGCAGGATCAGGCCCTCGCTGAACTTGTCGAGCCGGCCGACGTGGAAGATGCGCTCGTGGTAGCCCACCGCGTCGATGATGTTCTCGGGCACGCGCTTGTCGGACGTGCACTCGATGCCCGGCCGCTTGTGGTACGCGAGCACGACGGGACGCTTCTCCGGCACGGCGACGCGCTTGCCGTCGAGCTCGACCGCGTCGCCCTCCTTCACCGTCGCGCCGTGCACGGCGACGACGCCGTTGATTCTCACGCGGCCGGCCTCGACGAACTTGTCCGCCGCGCGACGCGAGCACACGCCGTGCTCGGTGAAGAAGCGATTGATGCGGATCCCCTCGGGCATGCGCGCAGCATAGGACCTGAGCGCTAGAGCCGCACCCGCCAGGGATGGTCGGGCATTTCCGCCGCGAGGTGCTCGCGCAGCCATCGGATCCGTGCGGGCGAGAGCTGCGGCAGCGCGACCTCGAAGTCGCTGTCGTCCTTGGGGCGTGCGTTCTTCGCCTTGAGCAGGAGCTGGATCTCGGGCGCAAGGCAGGGAAGGCCGCCGCGTTCGATGACGAGGTCTGCAATCGCGGCGCGCGTGCGGGAGTCGCGGCGCGAGACCCACTCGTCGCCCTCCCGCTCGTTCAGCAGCAGCTGGAAGCGCCAGGGCGTGTCGCGACGTTCGCGCAGCCAGACGTCGTGGACGCCGGGCGGCAACGACTCGTTCGCGGGCCACGGGCGCAGCGCTCCGGGCGGATCGGCGCAGTGCGCGTCCCACCCGGCGAGCCACACGCGCACGCACCGGTGGTCGTCGCGGAAGATTCCGACGTCGATGTCCTCATGGGTACGGAACGCGCGGCCGACGAACGCCTCGATCGCGTGGCCGCCCGCGATCCACCACGGCACGCCGACGCCGCGCATGAGCGCGGCGACCTCGCTCGGTGCCAGCGGGTCCCACGGGCCGAAGGGGGTCTCGGTCCTCATTCAGAGGCGAATACCGAAGTACTCGAAGAAGCGGCCGTTGTACTCGTCGTCGGAGAGGTCTTCGCCGAGCGCGACCCAGGCCTCGTCGCTGATCTTCGGACGCCCGGCGGCGAAGCCCACGGCATCTTCGCCGACCGGCCAACGCAGCCGATACTCGGGCGTGGTGATCGCCTCGAGGATCACGTCCGCCACCTGCTGCGGCTGCGCGGCGCGCTTGAAGCCGGCGGCGAACATCTTGCCGTTTCGGCGCATGATGGGCTGATAGGGCGAGGTCTTCTCGTAGCGCGTCGACGCTGCCGAGTTCTCGAAGATGGACGTCATGATCACGCCAGGCTCGATGTTCACCACGCGCACGCCGAAGCGGCGGACCTCGTGCGCGAGCGCCTCGCCCGCGCACTCGAGCGCCCATTTCGAGGCCGAGTACGGGATCTGGTTCGGCGTCGCGACGATGCCGACCGCGGAGGTCACGTTCGCGATCGCGCCGCGTCGGCGCTCGCGCATTCCGGGCAGGACCGCCTGGATGCAGCGGATCGCGCCGAAGTAGTTCGTTTCGAACATCTGGCGGTGCTCGTCCTCGGGGACCAGCTCGAGCGGCGCGGAGCCGCCGATTCCGGCGTTGTTCACGAGCACGTCGATCGGGCCGTGCGCGGCGACGCTCGCGAACGCGCGCTCGACCGACGGCGTCGAGGTCACGTCGAGCGCGACCACCTCGAGCGGGAGCCCGTCGGCGCTTGCCGCGTCCAGCAGCGGTCCGGCCTTGTCGACGTTGCGCATCGCCGCGAAGACCCGGTAGCCGTTCCGCGCCAGGTGCAGCGCGGTGGTGAAGCCGATACCCGTGCTCGTGCCCGTGACTACGGCGATCGCGGCGCTGGCTTGCGACATGCGAGCAGCTTGGCACACGCCCCCGCCCATGGTCTACGTTGCGGAGGTGAGTCCCACCGCCCTGCCGCTGCGCCACCTGCTCCTCGCCCTGGTCGTGGTGGCGGTCTGGGGCACGAACTTCGTCGTCATCAAGCTGGCGCTGGCCGATCTGCCGCCTCTGCTCTTCGCGACGCTGCGCTTCGTGTTCGCGCTGCTGCCGGCCGTCTTCCTGATCCGCAGGCCGAAGGTCGCGTGGGCGAACCTCGCCGCCTATGGCCTATTGATCGGCGTCGGTCAGTTCGGCGTGATGTACATGGCGATCCGCAGCGAGATCTCGCCGGGACTCGCGTCCCTGATCGTCCAGGCGCAGGTGTTCTTCACGATCGGGCTCGCGATGCGTTTCGCGGGCGAGCGCGTGGCGGCGTTCCAGTGGCTCGCACTCGTGCTCGCGGTGGCCGGGATCGGCTTGATCGCGGCGAACACCGACGGGACGACGACACCGAAGGGCGTCGCCATGGTGCTCTTCGCGGCCTTCTCGTGGGCGTGCGGCAATCTGGTGGGCAAGCGGGCCGGGAGCGTCAACATGCTCGCCTACGTCGTCTGGTCGAGCCTGTTCGCCCTGCCCGCGCTCGCGGCCCTCGCGTTCCTCGTCGAGGGTTGGCCGGCGATCGAGGCCGGGCTGCGCCAAGCCGGCGCGGGAGCGTGGGCGGCGGTGTTGTGGCAGGCGTTCGCCAACTCGCTCTTCGGCTACGGGATCTGGAGCTGGCTTCTCTCGCGCCATCCGGCGGCGACGGTCACGCCGCTCGCGCTGCTCATCCCCGTCTTCGGAATGGGCGCGGCGAGCCTCTGGCTCGGCGAGCCGCTGCCCGCGTGGAAGCTCGTCGCCGCTGCGCTCGTGCTGAGCGGCCTGGCGCTGAACCTCTTCGGCCCCCGGCTGATGCTGCGGCTTCGCGCTCCGGCAGCCGAGGACCCGGCCGCGTAGCAAGATCCTCCAAGTTCGTAGCGCCGGGCCGGTGCTACGATCGCGAGGCAGATGACGGCTCGGGGATATTCGCTCTTCGACACGCCGATCGGACGCTGCGGCATCGCCTGGGGCGAGCGCGGCGTGGCCGGCGTGCAGCTTCCCGAAGCGAGCGTCGCGGAGACGCGCGCGCGCTTGCGCCGGCGCTTCCCGGAGGCGAGCGAAGGCGCGCCGCCGCGCGCGCTGAAGCCGGCGCTCGCCGACATCGCCGCGCTGCTCCGCGGCGAGAAGCGCGATCTGGCGCACGTCCCGCTCGACATGACGGGTGTTCCCGAGTTCCATCGTCGCGTGTACGAGGCCGCCCGCGGGGTACCGCCGGGCGAAACGCTCACCTACGGCGAGATCGCGCGGCGTCTGGGCGAGCCCGCTGCGGCGCGCGCGGTCGGCCGGGCGCTCGGCCGCAATCCGTTCGCGATCGTCGTCCCGTGTCACCGCATCGTCGCTGCGGGCGGAAGGAGCGGCGGGTTCTCCGCGCGCGGCGGCGTCGACACGAAGCTGCGCATGCTTGCCGCCGAGGGCGCGCGCCCGGCCGAGCCGAGAGGCTTGTTCGCCGGCGAGCGCGGCCTGGCGTTCGACCCGGACGTCGCGCTCGCGCACGTGCGCAAGGCCGACCCGCGGCTCGCGGTGCTGATCGACGCGGCCGGGCCCTTCACGATGGAGGTGAAGGCCTCGTCGAGCGTCTTCGTGGTGCTCGCCGAGGCGATCGTCTACCAGCAGCTCAGCACGAAGGCGGCGGCGACGATCTTCGCGCGCGTGCGCGCGCTCTCGCCGCGCGCGCGCGGCGGGCTCGCGGCCGAGCAGGTGTTGCGCGCCTCGGACGAGGCGCTGCGCGGCGCGGGTCTCTCGCGCGCGAAGACGCTCGCGCTCCAGGACCTGGCGCGTCGCGCGACCGCCGGCGTGATCCCGTCGCTCGCCGCGCTGCGCAAGCTCGACGACGAGGCGATCGTCGAGTGCCTGACCGCCGTGCGCGGCATCGGTCGCTGGACCGCGGAGATGTTCCTGATGTTCCGACTCGGCCGGCCGGACGTGCTTCCCGTCGACGACCTCGGCATCCGCAAGGGCTTCGCTGCCGCGCTGGGCAAGCGCTCGCTGCCGGCGCCGAAGGAGGTCGCGAAGTACGGCGAGCGCTGGAAGCCGTATCGCACCGTGGCGAGCTGGTACCTGTGGCGCGCGCTCGAGCTCGAGAAGGCTTGAGCCGAAGGCGACCTCACCGCGACGCGAGCGTCGTGGCGAGGCCGTCGAGGAGCATCGTCCAGCCCGCGCGCGTCCGCGTCTCGAAATCGGGGAGGACGCCCTCTTGAGTCAGAACGAGCTCACAGCCCGCACCGCGGGGCTCGATGTCGACGGTGACGCGCGTGAGATCGGACGAGAAGCGCGGCACGCCGAACTCGAACACGAGCCTGCGCGGCCGGTCGAGCTCGAGCCAGGTTCCGACGTGCTCGAAGTCCTCGCCGTTGCGCCGATCCACGAAGCGGAACGTGCCACCCACTCGCGCGTCGATCTCGACGCAGGTCATTACGCCCGTCGGTGTCGCGAAGAGCCAGCGACCGGCGCGCGCCGGGTCGAGCCAGGCGTCGAAAACGCGCTCCGCCGACGCACCGAAGCGGTGAGCGACTCGAACCCGGGCGTTGGACTCCGTCTTCATCGACCCACTCTCCTCTTTCTTCGCACGCTCGCCGACGGGCGGTCTTCCGAGCGGAGCAGCGCGTCGAGCGTGGCGAGGCGCGCCGCCCAGGCTTCGCGCTGCGACTCCATCCAGCGCGCAGCCTCCGACAAGGGTCGCGCGTCGAACGACAGCCGGTGCTCGCGTCCCGCCCGGCGGCGGCGCACGAGTCCGGCCCGCTCGAGCACACGAATGTGCTTCGACACCGAGTTCAGCGAGATGTCGAACGGATGAGCGAGCTCCGTCACGCGTGCCTCGCCGCGAGCCAGGCGCTGCAGGATCGCGCGCCGGGTCGGATCGGCGAGAGCCAGCAAGGTCCGGTCGAGGTTCGACGCCACTGTCATTCACCCTATCGGGTGATTATCTGCGACGCCCCCTCCGCCGGCAAGCCCGAATTGCGGCGGCCGGCACCCTGAGGGAGACTGAAGCCGCGATGGCACCGACGGCCCTGCTCGAGAGCCCCTCGATCCGCGTGATCGACAACCGCTGCGAAATCGGCCCCGGCGACGCGGACTTCGTCGAGCGACACGGCGACTTCTCGATCTCGTACGTGCGCAAGGGCAGCTTCGGCTACCGGGTGCGCGGCCAGCGCTTCGAGCTCGTGCCGGGCTCGCTCCTGGTCGGGCACGCGGGAGACGAGTTCATGTGCACACACGAGCACGGCTACGGCGACGAGTGCCTGTCCTTCTTCCTGTCGCCGGACCTGGTCGAGACGATCGGCGATCACGGGGAGACCTGGCGCGCCGGAGCCGTGCCGCCGCTTCCCGCGCTGATGGTGCTCGGCGAGCTCGCGCAGGCCTGCGCGGAAGGACGAAGCGAGGCGGCTCTCGACGAGGTCGGCCTGATCCTGGCCGCCCGATTCGTGGAGACCGTTTCCGGACGCGCACGAGAGGTCCGTTCACCCCGCGCGCCGGACCGGCGGCGCGCCGTCGAAGCCGCGCACTGGATCGACGAGAACTCCCACGACGCGATCGATCTGGAGCGCGCGGCGAGGCAGGTCGACCTGAGCGCGTTCCACTTCCTGAGGCTCTTCGCGAGCGTGCTCGGGGTCACGCCGCACCAGTATCTGGTGCGTTCACGCCTGCGCCGGGCAGCGCGGCTCCTCGCCGACGACGCGCGCTCGATCACCGACGTGGCGTTCGGCGTCGGCTTCGGCGATCTCTCGAACTTCGTGCGCACGTTCCACCGGGCCGCGGGCGTCTCGCCGCGCGAGTTCCGCAAGGCGGCGCGCGGCGACCGCAAGATCCTCCAAGAACGGATCGGCGCGCCCGCCTAGCCTGACCTCCAGACGAAGGAGGTTCCCATGTTCGATCACATCGGCTTGAAGGTGAAGGACGTCGAGGCGAGCGTTCGCTTCTACTCGGCCGCGCTCGAACCGTTCGGCTACGGCCTGTGCTGCCGCGACGACGCGAGCGCGGGCTTCGGTCCGAAGGGCGAGCCCGCGCTGTGGCTGTATCTCGCGAGGGACGCGGCCGGCGCGGGAACACACCTGGCGCTTCGTGCGCCCGATCGGCGGACGGTCGACCGCTTCCACGCGGCCGGCTCGGCGGCGGGCGGATCGGAGAACGGCGCACCGGGCCTGCGAGGCGACTACAGCCCCACCTACTACGCCGCGTTCCTGATCGACCCCGACGGAAACAACGTCGAAGCCGTGTGCACGCGATGATCGCGATCATGCTGCGCAATCGCCCGCCGTGGCGCTCCGGCGGACAGGCCCGCCGCGTGCGCCCCCGCCGATCCGGCCAGAAACGACACCGAACGGAGTAGGAGCGTCGCTCGCGGACCGGGAGACCTCGGACGGGATTCCGGGTCCGGCGCGACCGAACCGCGAAAGCCTGCGCGCGTCGGAGCAGAATCTGTGAGACACTTCCGTCCGGGAAGGGGAAAACGGGGTGAGCCGTGGTCCTTCTTCCGCTTCGACTCGCGGTGTGCGGTGTCTGTGTCGCTCTGGCCGCGATCTCCGACGGGATGCCCGTCTCCGTTGCGCTCACCGGACGTGTCACCGGGTACGCGCAGGTGCCTGAAGAGCTCTCGTGCTCGATCTTCCCGGGCGCGGAGGTCACCGGCAGCTTCAGCTACGACGACGAGCAGTACACGGCGGGTGCGCTGTTCTTCGCCACGACCTACGGACAGCCGCGCGAGCTCGGGATCCGCCTCGGGATCGGCGGCGTGAGCGTCGCGACGGATCGCGACGCCGACCCGTACGCGAACGCGCTTCCCTACGGGACCACGACCTACGCCGTCCAGGTGCTGGACGACGAGCCGCTCGGCTTCGATCGCATCGCGGTCTTCAGCTACGGGAACTCGAGCCTGCGACCGACCGCGATCCTCGCGCCTGCGGTCCAGCTCTTCTTCCCGTATCCCGACGGCTCCGGACTCGACAGCGCGTCGATCCTCGAGCTCGAGCGCGCCATCCGCACCGGCACGCTGCCTGCGGGGACCGGCCTGATCTCGACGATCGGCGGCGCGCAGGGACCGTTCGTGTTCGTGCCGTTCGGGATCGACGCGATCTGGATCGTCGCCGAGCCGGCGACGGGGCTCCTGCTCTGCGCCGCGCTGATGGCGCTCGCGCTTCGCGCGCGACCGCACACCCCTCCGCTAAGATCGCCAGGGTCGGAGCCGAGACTCGACAGGAGCCCGAGATCACCCACCAGCGAACCGTGATCGTTCTCGCCTCCCTCTACGCCGCGCTCTGGATCGCGCTCGCGATCGAGCCCCTGCACCGCGACGACTGGATGCTCGAGAACGCTCTGGTGGTGCTCGCCGTCGGGCTTCTGGTGGGGACGTACCGGAAGTTCCCCCTGTCTCGGATCTCGTACACGATGATCTTCCTGTTCCTGTGTCTGCACACCGTGGGCGCGCACT
>CAZMKX010000079.1:0-10412 GCA_964566375.1 uncultured Myxococcales bacterium | reverse complement strand
CGCCCGACTTTCTGCCCGAAGCGCTCGACTGGTTCTTCTCGGAGCCCTGGCAGCCGCGGGTCTAGACGCGCTCGAGGACCACGCGTCCGCGCGCGACGACGAGGATCGGTCGGAGCAGCGCGGAGAGGTCCTCGAGCGGGTTGCCGTCGACGACGATCAGATCGGCGGAGAACCCCGCCCGGAGCTCTCCCGTCACGCCCTCGAGCCCGAGCGCGCGCGCGCACTCCGACGTCGCTGTGCGCAGCGCCTCGACCGGTCGCAGCGAAGCCAGCCGCGCGAAGACGGCGAGCGCCTCGGGAAGCCGGTGGTGCGCCACGTTCGGGATGCCCGCGTCGGTGGACGCGATGAACGGAACGCCCGCGCGACGCAGCGCCGTGTACGCGTCGCCCATTCGCGTGGCGAACTTGCCCGGCGCTCCGTCCTCGCCGAAGAAGCGCGCGAAGCCGGTGTTCACGGTGGGCGAGACGAACGCTCCCGCTCGCGCGAGCAGAGCGACCAGCTCGGCGGTCGGCGCGGTGCCGAAGCCGTCGTCGCCCGCGAACGAGCAGTGCTCGATCGTGCGCACGCCCGCGCGCGCGGCGCGCTCGATGCCGGTCGTGCCGTGACAGTGCGCCGCCACGTGTCGCCCGTGTGCGCGCGCCTCGGCGACGACCGCGTCGAGCTCCTCCTGCTCGAACTGCGCGTCGGACGGCTTCGTGCCCGCGGTCAGCACGCCGCCCGTCGCCATCACCTTGATCAGGTCCGTTCCGCACGCGACCTGGCGGCGCACGACGTCGCGCACCTCGCCGACGCCGCGCGCCTCGCCGCCCCAGAACCAGCAGTGACCCTGCGGCGACGTGACGGGCTGACCCGCGCAGAGCAGACGGGGCCCGGGAATCTCGAAGCGCGCGATGCGATCGCGAAGCGCGAGCTCGCGGTACGCGCCGCCGCCGAGGTCGCGCGCGGTAGTGATGCCCGCCTCGGCCATCGCGCGCGCGCGGTCGTCCATGGCCGCGCGTGCGACGTCCTCGCCGACTTCGAGCTGCTCGGCCGGTGTGCGGATCGCGGGATCGAGCGTCAGGTGCACGTGCGCGTCGATCAGGCCGGGCAGCACGGTCGCGCCGTCGACGGCGAGCACGCGGTCGTCCCGGCCGGGCACGGCGTCCGCTCCGACCGCGACGATCCGCTCGCCGTCGATCCGCAACCCGGCAAGACCCGGCGCGAGCGCCTCGCTCGTGCCGTTCCAGACTCGCAGGCCGGTGAGCGCAAGCGTCACGCGCTCATGCTATCAGAAGGCCCCGTGCCGACCGCCGATCCGACGAGCGAGAGCCCCGACGCGCCCATGCTCACGGGTGAGTTCGTCGCGCTGCTCGCGGCGCTGCTCGTGTTCGGCATGGCCCACTCCGCGTACTTCCTGCTGCCGAAGTTCCTGGCCGTCGAGCTGCACGCAGGCGCCTCCGAGATCGGCTGGATCTCCTCGCTCACCTGGTTCGCGAACGTCGGCTCGGTGGCCTTCGTCGGGGTGTGGATCGACCAGCGCGGCCGGCTTCCGCTCGCCTACGTCGGCGCGGCGTTGCTCGCGGCGACCTGCGCCGGCTACCTGTGGGTACACGAGATCGGGCCGTTGCTCGTCCTGCTGCGCATCGCGCACGGGCTCGCGTTCACCCTCTTCTTCATCGCGGTCTCTACGCTCGCCGCCGACCTGGCGCCGCCCGCGCGACTCGGCCAGGCGCTGGGCCTGTTCGGCGCGATGATGGTGTCGACCAACGCGCTCGGTCCCGCGGCGGCGGAGTGGCTCGCGAACGCGGCCGGCTGGAAGGCGGTGTTCGCGGGCACTGCCGCCATGGCGGCGCTCTCGGGACTGATCCTGCTCGCCGTGCGCGAGCGGCCGCACGAACGCGGCGCGTCCGGCCCGGTGCCCGGGCTCGCGAGCGTCTTCGCGCGGCCGGGCACTGCGCCGGTTCTGCTGGCGTGCGGCCTCGCCGGCGTCACCTTCGGCGCGATGTTCACGTTCCACCAGCCGTACGCGCTCTCGCTCGGCATCACACACGTCTCGGTGTTCCTGGTCGCGTACTCGTTCTCGGCGGTGGTCGTGCGCGGCCTGCTCGGCTCGCTCGCCGATCGCCTCGGCCGGCTGCGCGTCGCGCGCTTCGCACTGTTCGTCTACGGCCTTTCCCCGATCGCGATGGTGCTGCTCGGCGCTTCCGGCTTTTGGTGGATCGGCGCGCTGCTCGGCCTGGCGCACGGCCTCTTCTACCCCGCGCTGAACGCGGTCGTCGTCGAAGGGGCGGCCGACGACGTGCGCGGCAAGGTCATGGCGATCTTCAACGGAGCGTTCAACGTCGGCTTCTCGTTCGGCTCGCTCGGTCTGGGCTACGTCGCCGAAGCCTCGGGCTACGGCCTGGTTTTCGCGCTCGGCGGGCTGTCGTCGTTCGCGGCGTTGGCGGTGCTCGGGCTTCGCGCGCCCGAGCGGGAGGGCACGATCGATCCCGCGCGAGAAACGGGCGGCGCCTGAAGCGGTAGACTCCCGAAATGACCTTCCTGCGCAACCTCTGGTACGTGGCGGCCTGGAGTCACGAGCTCGGCGCGGGCGCGCCGCTCGCGGTCACGATCATCGGCGAGCCCGTCGCGCTGTACCGACGCGCGGACGGCTCGGTCGTCGCGTTCGAGGACCGCTGCCCGCACCGCCACGCGCCGCTCTCGCTCGGCCGGATCGAGGGCGACGATCTGCGCTGCATGTACCACGGCTTGCGATTCGGCTGCGACGGCGCCTGCGTGGAGGTTCCGGGGACGACCGTGATCCCGCCCCGCACGCAGGTGCGGGTCTTCCCGGCGCTCGAACGCTCGAGCTGGATCTGGGTCTGGATGGGCGATCCCGCGCGAGCCGACACGGGCCTCGTGCCCGAGGCCGTCGGCCTCGACAACCCCGAGTGGGAGATGCGCTCGGGCGCCATCGACTACGAAGCGGACTACCAGCTCGTCAACGACAACCTGTGCGACCTGTCGCACCTCGACTTCGTGCACGAGACCACGCTCGGCGGCTCGACGGGAGCGAAGTGGTCGGCCGAGCTGCCCAAGGTGACACCGCTCGACGACGGGCTGCTCTTCGAGCGCTGGTTCCGCGACCACCCGCTGATGCCCGGCCGGCTCGATCGCGTCGACACCTGGAACAGCTACCGGTACCTGCTGCCGGGAATCTTCTTGATGACGACGCAGTCGTTCCCGGTGGGAACCGCACAGTCGAGCGGAATGGGCGTGCCAACCTCCGCGAAGGCGCTGTATCGACGCGCCGAGCAGCAGGCAGTGACACCGATCGGCGACAAGCGCACGCGCTACCTGTACGCCACGGGCGTGGAGAAGGCGATCGCGACGCCGAAGTTCATCGAGGGCGTCTTCAAGGTCGTGAACGCGTCCTTCGCCGAGGACCGACGCATGATCGAGGCCCAGCAGAAGATCTGGGACCGGACCCCGCCCGATCGCCAGAAGGCGTTCCTGCCGCAGGACAAGGCGCCCGCGCTTCTGCGGCGCATGATCGCTTCGCGGCTCGCCGACGAGCAGCGCGGCGCGACCGGCTGACGGCGCCCTAGCGCGAGACCCGCGCCCCGTTCGCCGCGAACCACGCGAGCATGCGCGCCCAGCCTTCCTGCGCCGAGTCCGCGCGGTAGCTCGGACGGTAGTCGGCGTGGAAGCCGTGGGGGGCGCCGGCGAACACGTCGATGCGCGAGGCGCCTTTCGCCGCGGCGATCGCCGCGCGCATGCGCTCGACGCTCTCGAGCGGAATGCCCGCGTCCTCGGCGCCGTACAGACCGAGCACCGGTGCGCGCAGCTTCGCCGCGACGTCGATCGGAAAGCTCGGCTGGAGATCCGTCGTGTCGCCGACGAGCCGCCCGTACCACGCGACGCCCGCGCGCAGGCTCGCGCTGTGCGCGGCGTAGAGCCAGACGATGCGGCCACCCCAACAGTAGCCGGTGATCGCGAGCCTGGACGCGTCGCCGCCGTCGCTGGCGGCCCAGGCGACCGTCGCGTCGAGATCTCGCATCACCTGCGCGTCGGGGACCTTCGCGACGACGCTGCGCACGACCTCCTGCACGTCACTCATCCGTGTCACGTCTCCCTGGCGCACGTACAGGTCGGGCGCGACGGCGAGGTACCCCGCCTGCGCGAGGCGCCGGCAGACGTCGCGGATGTACTCGTGCAGGCCGAAGATCTCTTGTACGACGATCGCGATCGGCGGAGAGCCGCCGCCCACCGGCTTCGCGCGGTAGCCCGGGATGGCGCGATCTCCCGCGGGGATCGAGATCAGGCCCGCCTCGATCCCGCTCGTCGGCGTCGTGATCGCGTTCGCGAGCACGGGGCCCGCGGCGAGGGAGTAGCCGGCGACGCTCGCGGCCACCGCACCCGTCACGAGGAACTCGCGGCGCGTGAAGGAAGCCGAGTCGCGCGGGGTCACGCGTTCTTGATGGTCATGCCGCCGTCGACCGGCAGCACGGCGCCGGTCATGTACTGCGACGCGGGCAGGCAGAAGTTGAGCGTACCGTGCGCGACCTCCTCGGGCTCGGCGTAGCGCTGTAGCGCGACGCGGCGCCGCGCGAAGATGGCCTTGTGCTCGTCGGGGATGTCGGCCGTCATGGCGGTGCGGATCGGACCCGGGCAGATGCAGTTGACCGTGATCTTTTCGGGGCCGAGCTCGACGGCGAGCGCGCGCGTGAGCCCGACGACGCCCGACTTCGCGGCGGTGTAGGGCGTCGCGTACTTGGTCGCGCCGAGCGCCTCGGTCGAGGCGATGTTCACGATCCTGCCCGCGTCGGACTGGCGCAGGAACGGCAGCGCGGCGCGGATCACGCGCACCTGAGCGGTGAGCAGGATGTCGACCTGGCGGTTCCACGCCTCGAAGAAGTCCGCGTCGTCGATCTTCGCGAAGCGGCTGATGCCGGCGTTGTTGACGACGATGTCGAGCCGGCCGAAGGCCGCGGCGATCTCGGGAATCACGCGCGCGACCTCGTCGGCGTCGGCGACGTTCATCACCCAGCCGCGCGCCTTGCCGCCGGCCGACGTGATCTCGTCCACCACGCGCTCGACCGCTTCCTTGCCGACGTCCGTGACGGCGACCTGAGCGCCCTCGTCCGCGAACAAGTGCGCCGTCGCGCGTCCCATTCCGCTGGCGGCGCCGGTGACGAGCGCGCCGCGACCCGCAATCGATCGGGAGAGCTTGGAGAGTCTTGCCATCGTGGGGGCGATCGTACCCCGATCGGCCCGCGCCGTGGGCTTCGCGCGCTGCAGTGCCGTGCGGAAGCTGCGCGCGGAGCGCCTCGCGAGCGCGCGGCGCGCGCGCGGCAGGCCTCGCGGCTGGCACCGCGATTGCTCCGAGAGCGTTGGGGAGGACGACATGGCCTCGAAGATCCGAGCATTCGCGCTGGCATTGGCGTTCCTCATCGCCCCCGCCCCGGCGCAAGCCGACTCGATTCCCGAGCCGCGCTACGGCCCGTGCCGCGCCGAGCGCGCGATCGATGCCGCGACGGTCGACCTGCGCTGCGGCGTCGAGCGCGTGCGGGTGCGGCTCTCGAGCCTCGCGCCGCCGCGGCCCGGCGACACCGGCTACTCCGAGGCGACGCGCGCGGTGCGCGCACTCCTGCAGGGACGGGAGCTCTACCTCGCCTTCGTCGTCCCGGGTCAGCCGACACTCGATCGCGACGGCGTCCTGCTCGTTCAGCTCTACGATCGCGCGGGCCAGAACCTGAACGTCGCGCTGGTCTCGCTCGGCTGGGCGGGGTACGCGCCTGCGACCGCGCCCGACCCGCTCGCTCCGCAGTTCCAGGCCGCCGAGCGCGAGGCCCGTGCCGAGCAGCGCGCGATGTGGAGCGTCTGGGTTTACACTGCGGGTCGAGGAGACCCCGGTGACGACCCAGATCCTTAGCGACCGACCCTACACCGTCATCTCGTCCGACACCCACGCCGGAGCCAGCGTACAGGCATATCGGGACTACCTGGACGACGCTCACAAGCAGCTCTTCGACGCGTGGCGCGGCTCGTACTCGAACCCGCAGCGCGCGCACATCGGCTCGAAGAAGCACAAGAACTGGGACGACGCCGAGCGCATGCGCGACATGGAGGCCGAGGGCGTCGTCGGCGAGATCGTCTTCCCGAACACGGTGCCGCCGTTCTTCAAGACCAGCGTGCTGATCTGCGGGAACCCGAGCGTCGAGAACTACAAGCTCTGGCTCGAGGGCATCCGTGCGCACAACCGCTGGCTGGCGGAGTGGTGCGCGGAGTTTCCCGAGCGGCGCGCCGGCATCGGCCTGATCTACCTGAACGACATCGACGCCGCGATCGAGGACGTGCAGTGGATCGCGAAGCACGGCCTGCGCGGGGGTGTGCTCCTGCCGCACGTCCCGCCCGACTGCACGCACATCAAGCCGCTCTACGATCCCGAGTACGACCGCTTCTGGGCGGTCTGCCAGGACCTGGGCGTCGTGCTGAACCACCACGGTGGCACCGGCTCGCCGGAATACGGGCCATACAAGGTCGCGCTGCCGATCCGGCTGGTGGAGACCGGCTGGTTCTCGACCCGCAGCTACACGCACCTGTTGCTCTCCGGTGTCTTCGAGCGCTTCCCGAAGCTCAGGTACATCGTCACCGAGTCGGGCTGCGCGTGGGTGCCGTCGACGCTCGCGAACCTGGACATGCTGTGGAAGCGGATGCGCTCGGGCGCGGTGGGCGAGTTCCAGTTCGCCGAAGGCGCGCTTCCGCCCGAGCCGCCGAGCTTCTACGCGAAGCGCAACTGCTTCTACGGCGCGAGCTCGCCCTCGCCGCGCGAGCTCGCGGGCCGCCACGAGACCGGCGTCGACCACCTGCTCTGGGGCAGCGACTATCCGCACTACGAGGGCACCTACCCGCACACGCGCAAATCGCTGCGGCACACCTTCCACGCCATGCCCGAGGCGGAGGTGCGCGCGATGCTCGGCGAGAATGCGGCGAAGCTCTACGGCTTCGACCTGGCCGCGCTCGCGCCGCTCGCCGCGAAGTTCGGCCCGACACCGCAAGAGGTTGCCGTTCCGCTCGCGCCCGACGAGATGCCGACGGACACGATGAGCGGCGCGTTCATGTAGCGCGCGCGAGCGGGGCTACTGGCCCATGTGCTCGAGCGCGAAGCGGAGCGGCGCGCTCGAGACGGTCATCAGCCCGCCGAAGGGACGGTCCATCTCGAGGATCAGGAACAGCGAGGCCGCCACCGAGAAGGCGCAGAGGACCAGGACGGCGATGACCGTCTTGTTTCGCGGCGCGAAGAGACCGAACGACGCGAAGATCACCGCGAGCCAGAACACGACGATCACCAGGAACGGGGTCGGGATCGAGCTCTGGCGCGCTCCGAAGACGACCCAGCGCGTCTGCAGGAGCTGCGTCGCCAGCGCGAGCGCCTGCGACTTGTACGCACGCTGCTCGGGCGTCGACTCGGGCAGGTTGACGATCTGCCGCTCGACTCCCTCCACGACGGGCGTCGATTGCGGCACCTCCAGTAGCGCGTCCTGGCCGCGCTCCTCGGGCCACGTCACCTCGAGCCGGAGCTCGACGATCCGTCGCAATGCGCCGCGAAGCTCCTGCGTCTCGGGGCCGTAGTTCGCCAGCGCCCGATCGAGCGAGAGCAGGTTGGCCGAGATCTGCTTGATCGCTGCGTCCTCGGCGTCGAAGGCGCCCTTGGCGGATGCGGTCATCAGCCCGAGGATCAGCGCGGCCATCGTCGCGATCATCCCGGCGCCGAGCCGCACGACGTCCTTCGACTCGGCGCTCAGGTGATGACCGGGAAGGCGTTCGCGGAGAAGCAGGCCGAACCAGGTGCCCGCGAGGACGCAGGCACAGATGATCGTTGCGGTGACGAAGGGGCTCATTCTCACTCCCGGGCGCGGCTGTCGTCCTCGTCGAGAAGCCGATGGTAGTTCACCAGGCGCGCGCGCGGGATCTTGCCCGCTTCGACCGCCGCGCGCACGGCGCACTTCGGCTCGGTCTTGTGGCGGCAATCGCGGAAGCGGCACTCGCCCGCGAGCGCTTCGATCTCGGGATAGACGGGGCCGAGCAGGTCGCGGTCGACGGGGCCGGTGCCGATCTCGCGCACGCCGGGCGTGTCGATCACCACGGCGCCGCCCGCGAGCCGGAGCCAGGTCGACGCCGAGGTGGTGTGCGAGCCGCGGTCGAACTTGCTGATCTCGCCGGTCTGGAGCCGCAGCTCGGGCTCGAGCGCGTTGATCAGCGACGACTTGCCCACGCCGGAGTGCCCCGCGAGCACCGTCGTGCTGTCGGCGAGCCGCGCGCGCAGCCTCTCGACGCCGACGCCGGTCTTCGCCGTGACGGGGAAGACCTCGATCACGCTCTCGTAGGCGCGGATCTCGTCGGGGAGCGCCTCGCCCGGCGCGAGCAGGTCGAGCTTGTTCACGACCAGGATCGCCTCGAGACCGCCGAGGTGCGCGGCGACGAGGAATCGGTCGACGGCGCCGGAGCGGAACGGCGGGCTCGACACCGACGTGACGATCGCCAGCCGATCCGCGTTCGCGGCGAGAACCTGCTCGCGCGGCTTCCCGAAGCTGCGCACGCGCGCGAGCCTGGTGCGGCGGGGCCGAACGTCGATCACGATCGCGCGCACGGGATCGAAGCTGACGAGATCGCCCACGGCGAGCGCCGTCTCGCGATGGGCGTGCTTTCCGACGAGCGTGAGACGCAGAACGGTGTCGCCGTGCACGACGTCGCAGCCGCCGCGCATGACGGTCAGGACGGTGCCCTCGGCCTCGCTCACGAACGGCTTCGCGCGCGGGCGACGAGCGCTTCGAAGACGCGGCGCTGGCGCGGGTCGGTGGCGGCCTGCATCTCCGGGTGCCACTGCACGCCGAGCGCGAACGGGTGCTCGTCGAAGACCACCCCCTCGATCACGCCGTCCGGCGCGTGGGCGGTCGCGCGCAGCCCGCCGCCGAGCGCGCGAACAGCCTGGTGGTGCCACGAGCAGACGGGGAATTCCGCGTCCGCGAAGATCTCGCCGAAGAGCCCCGCGCGCTCGGCGCGCACGCCGTGCGTCGTGGGCTCGCGCGGCGGAAGCCGATGCAGGACCGATTCGCCGTAGACGTCGGGCAGGTGCGCTTCGAGGTCGCCGCCGAGCACGATGTTCATCACCTGCATGCCGCGGCAGATGCCGAGCACGGGCACGTCGGTCTGCTCGAGCGCCCGCCGCAGGAGCGCCATCTCGAACGAGTCGCGCGTCGGGTTCACGCTGTAGATCGTCTCGTGGCCGTCGCCGCCGTACGACTCCGGCGCGATGTCGCCGCCGCCCGCGACGATCAGCGCGTCGACGGACGCGAGCACCTCGTCGACCGGCACCGCGCCCGAGACCAGGAGCACCGGCATTCCACCCGCCGCCGCGACCGCGTCGGTGTACCAGCGCGGGAGCGAGAAGGAGCTGCGCTCGCCCTCCGGACCGTAGGTGGTGATGCCGATCCTGGGTCGCATCAGATCCGCTCGAAGTAGCGCGCGCGCTCCCAGGTGGTGACGGTGTTGTCGAACTTGCTCTTCTCGACGCGCGCGAAGAAGAGGTAGTGCTCGAGCACCTCCGCGCCGAGCGCGTCGCGCACGAACGCCGATTTCTCGGCCGCGGCGATCGCATCGCCGAGCGTGCGCGGGATCTGCAGCACGTCCTTCGCGCCGTACAGGTTGCCGGACAGCATCGGCGGCGGCTCGAGCTTGCGGTCGATCCCGTCGAGGCCCGCGGCGAGCAGCGCGGCGAACGCCACGTACGGGTTCGCGTCGGCGCCGGGAATCCGGCACTCGCTGCGCAGCGACGAGCCGTGGCCGACGATGCGGAAGCCTGCGGTGCGGTTATCGGCCGCCCACGCGATCGCCGTCGGCGCGAAGGTACCTTCCATGAAGCGCTTGTAGCTGTTCACCGTGGGCGCCAGGAAGAGCGCGATCTCGTGCGCGTGCGCGAGCAGCCCGCCGAGCCAGTGGCGGAACGTCGGCGACGCGCGCATGGCGCTGCCGGGGAGCGGCTCGTCGCCCGCAAACAGATTGGTGTCGCCCGCGGGGTTCCAGAGGCTCGTGTGGACGTGCATGGAGTTGCCGGCCATCGCCGCGTCCCACTTGGCCATGAACGTGATCGCGAGGCCTTGCGAGGCGGCGATCTCCTTCGCCGCGTTCTTGTAGATCACGTGGCGGTCGGCCATCTCGAGCAGCTCGCAGTAGCGCAGGTTGATCTCCTGCTGGCCGGGGCCCCACTCGCCCTTGCTGAACTCGACCGGAATGCCCGACGCCTCGAGGTTTCGGCGGATCGCGCCGACCAGCGGCTCCGTCTTGGTGCCCTGCAGGATGTGGTAGTCCTCGACGTACTGCCCGAACGTGGTGAGCTTGTCGTAGCCCTTCGCGCTCGCGCTCTCGAAGGTCTCCTTGAAGGCGAAGAACTC
>CAZMKX010000078.1:0-10413 GCA_964566375.1 uncultured Myxococcales bacterium | reverse complement strand
GCGCCACGTTCGCGCGGATGGTCGAGCCGGAGGTCGTGACGAAGATCGTGTTCGGGTACTCCTTCGAAACCAGCGCCGCCGCGTCCTGGAACTCGAAGCCGTGACCGAACACGAGGTTGAAGCCGCGCGCGGCGAAATCGCGGAAGCCGGACTCGAAGTCCTGCGGCGTCTTCGCTTCCTGGTGCGCGATCTCGGCGCCGAGCTCGTCGCGGATGCGCTCGAGCCCCTCGTACGCGCTCTGGTTCCAGCCACCGTCGCGGATCGAGCCCGGCGTGAGAAGTGCGACGCGGAAGCCCGTCGACGAGGACGGCGCCGTCGAATCGCCGCAGCCGGTTGCGAACGCGAGCACCGAGAACGCGAGCGCGATCGAGAACGCGGGGATTCTCACGGCGCGTAGCCTAACAGAGGCGCCGTTCGATCGCCTCGACGAGCGCGAGCGCATGCACGCAGCGGTGCTCCGTCACGTAGGGCTCGGCACCGCGTTCGACGCGCGCGACGAAGCGCTCGAGGTCGAGCGCAAACAGCCCCGCGGGGCGCTCCGGGGGCGGGTCGCCGAGCACGCCGTTCTCGCACTCGACACGCCAGCGCGTTCCCCGGGACAGACCGGGACCGCGCGTCTCGACCAGTCGCGTGCTGCCGCCCGCCGCGAAGCCGAGCTCCACCTCGAGGCGATGGCCCACGCCGCGCGCGAGCGCGGCCGCGCGCACCTCCGCCTCGCCGAACAGGTCGACGAGCCGGTGCAGACGTGCGAGCGCGCACAGCGCGGGCGACCCCGCGAGATGCGGATCGCCGATCCAGCCCTCGCTCGAGCCGGTGAACTCGAGCGCCCCGCCGCGCGGCCGACCGAGTCCGCGCGCCTGCTCGCGCAGCGCGCTCTGCGAGCCCGAGAGAAGCTCGATGTGCTCCTCGTGCAGTACCCGGCCCGCGCGCTCGGCGAGCGCGAACAACGCTCGCGCCGCGTCGGGCCCCGGCGCGAGCGGGAACTCGACCAGAACGTGCTTGCCCGCATCGAGCGCCTCGCGCGCCTGCGTCTCGTGAAGCAGGTTCGGCGTGCACAGGATCACGCCCGCGATCGCCGGGTCGCGAAGCACCCGGTCGAAGCTCGGGCCGTGAGGGTCGCGAAGCGAGACGAGCGCCGCGAGGCGGGCCTCGCGGCTCTCGGCCAGCGCACGAACGCGCGCCTGGCCCGCCCGCCCGGCGCCGACGACCGCGAGCGCGAGCCGTGCGTCCACTTCGCGCTAGCCGAGCTTGCGCGCGAGCGTGATCCCGTCGGAGACGCCGATCATCACGGACTGGACGCGGCGATCGCGCGCGACGAGCGCATTGATCGCGCGGATCGCGCGCGTGTCGTCGCTCTGGTCGTCCTCGCGCACGACCTGACCGTTCCACAGCACGTTGTCGATCGCGATCAGCCCGCCCGGGCGGAGCCGCCGCAGGATCTCCTCGTAGTAGATCGGGTAGCTCGTCTTGTCCGCGTCGATGAAGCCGAAGTCGAAGAGCTCCTCGTCCGGCTGGGCGCGCAGGGTTTCCACCGCGGGGGCGAGCACGAGCCGGATCCGGTCCGCCACGCCGGCCTTCTGCCAGAAGCGCCGACCCACTGCGGTGTACTCCTCCGATACGTCGCACGCGAGCAGAGTCCCGCCCGGCGGCAGCGCGCGCGCCATGCACAGCGCGCTGTAGCCCGTGAAGGTGCCGACCTCGACGATCCGGCGCGCGCCCGTGGCCGCGACGAGCAGCCCGAGCAGCGTGCCCTCTTCCGGAGCGATCTGCATGATCGACCGCGCGCCGGTGACGCGCCGCGTCTCCTCCTGCAGCTCGACGAGCAGCGCGTCGTCGGGCGTGCGGTGGGAGAGCAGGTACGCGTGCAGCGCGTCGTCGATCGGTGTGTATTTGCTCATGCTGAGGCCGAGTCTAGCGGAAGAAAAAGCCTGGGAAGGCGGCGTGCCGCTGCTAGACTCGGACGCGAGCCAAAACGACCTTGGGGGAGGAGGGTGATGGCGATGGGCGCGAAGAAGAAGACCACCGCGAAGAAGGCCGCGAAGAAGCCGACACCGGCCGCGAAGACGACGGCGCGAAAGCCGGCTCCGGCCCGGGCGGCGGCGCCGGTCGCCGCCAGGAAGAAGCCCGCTGCCGCGAAGGCGCCGACCCGCCGCATGACGCCCGCCGAGGAGCTCGCGAAGCGCATCGTCGACGCCATGCACGACGAGAAGAATCTCGATCTCGGCAAGTTCTACACGGAGGACGCCGTATCGGTGGAGCCCGGCGGCGGTACGTTCACCGGGTTGCAGGCGCTGCGCTCGAAGCTGGCCGGCTGGCTCGCGGGCCTCAAGAGCTCGGAGTGGAAGGCGCGACACGTGCTGGTGTCGAAGAACGCGATCTGCATCGAGTGGGAGGCCGACCTGGTGATGAAGGACGGCCGGCAGCTCACGCTCTCCGAGGTCGCGGTGCACGAGCTTCGCGGCGAGAAGATCTGCCGCGAGCGTTACTACTACGATCCGCGCGCTCTCATGCCGCCGGCTCAGCCCGCCGCGCCCGAGCGGCCGCGCCCGGCGCCTGCGCCCGTCAAGAAGGCCGAGGACGAAGGCCCGTCGATCGACCCGATGGACCTCTGATCCCGCTGCGCTTCAGCGGCCGAGACCCATTCCGCCGTCGCACACGATCACCTGGCCGGTGATCATGTCGGAGCCGCCGATCAGGCCGATCACCGCGTCGGCGATGTCCTCCGGCTCCGACGGGCGGCCGAGCGGGACGCGCTCCGAGACGGCCTTCATGATCGCGTCGTAGCTCTCGCCCCAGCCCTGCTTCAGCCAGCGGCCGGTGATCGCGCCCGGCGCAATCGCGTTCACGCGGATCTTCGGCGCGAGCGCGCGCGCGAGCGTGATCGTCAGGTTGTTGAGCGCCGCCTTCGACGCGCAGTACGGGATCGAGCTGCCCGTGCCGCTGATGCCGGCGACGCTCGAGATCATCACGATCTCGCCGGAGCCCGAGGCCTCGAGCGCCGAACGCGCGGCGCGCGCGACCTGGAACGGCGCGACCACGTTCACCGCCATGATCTGCTGCCAGTCGTCGGCCGAGACCGCGTCGAGGTTCGCGTGCGGCACGAAGACGGTCGTGCCCGCGCTCTGCACCAGGATGTCGAGCTGGCCGAGCGCGCGAACGGTGGCGTCGACGAGCGCGCGACACGCCGCGTCGTCGCCGACGTCCGCCTGGAACGGCATGGCCATCACGCCGAACCGGGAGCACTCCGCCGCGGTGCGCTCCGCGTCGTCGCGCGAGCGGCTGTAGTTCACCACCACCGAGCAGCCGCGCTGCGCGAGCGCGAGCGCCGTCGCGCGCCCGACCCCGGTTCCGCCGCCGGTCACGATCGCCGCCTTGCCCGCGATCTCCACACGATCCTCCGCGGCCGCGCGTCGCGGCCGATCCGAGTCACTTCGGGCGGCCGATCCCCGCCGCGTCGCGCACGTCGTCCATCAGCCCGCTCACCGCCGCGCGCGCGCGCTTCGCGCCGTCGCGGAGCACGTCCTCGACCGTGTCCGCGTCGGCCTCGAGTGCGCGCCGCTTCTCGCGCGCTTCGCCGAAGTACGCGAGCACCTTCTCGAACAGCGCCTTCTTCACGTCGCCGTAGCCGGTTCCGCCCTGGCGGAACGCCTGCTCGAGCGCCGCGCGCTCCTCGGGGTTCGCGAACAGCGAGTACAGCGCGAAGATCGTCGAGGTGTCGGGATCCTTCGGCTCGTCGACGCCCTTCGAGTCGGTGACGATGCCCATCACCTGCTTCCGCAGCGTCTTCTCGGGCGCGAACATCTCGATCGCGTTGCCGTAGCTCTTGCTCATCTTTCGGCCGTCACTGCCGGGCACGACCGCGACGTCCTCCAGGATGTACGGCTCGGGCAGCTTGAAGACCTCGCGATAGGTCAGGTTGAACTTGACCGCGATGTCGCGCGTCACTTCCAGGTGTTGCTTCTGGTCCTGGCCGACGGGCACGAAGTCGGCGCGCCAGATCAGGATGTCGGCCGCCTGCAGGACCGGATACGCGAACAGCCCGTGGTCCGGCGCGTGACCGGCCTCGAGCTTCTCCTTGTACGAGACACAGCGCTGCAACAGGCCCATCGGCGTGACGGTGGTCAGGATCCAGGCGAGCTCCGTGACCTCGGGCAGATCGCTCTGCCGGAAGAGGATCGAGCGGGTCGGGTCGACGCCGAGCGCGAGGAAGTCGAGCGCGACGCCGCGCGTGAGCGCCCGACGCTGCGCGGCGTCGCGAATGCTCGTCAGCGAGTGCAGGTCGGCCATGAAGTACGAGGCTTCGTTGCCCTCCTGAAGCGCGATGAACTGGCGCAGCGCGCCGAAGTAGTTGCCCAGGTGCTGCACGCCCGACGGCTGGATTCCCGACAGCACCCGCTTGCCGCGGATGCGCGGCGCCTCGCCCTGCCCCGCCGACGCCACGCTAGACCGCCTGCAGCCAGCGCGCCGAGAAGGCCGGATCCTGATCCGAGACCAGCGCCGCGAAGCGCGCCACGAGCCGGGCCGTGATCGGGCCGGGGATCGGCTTCGGCAGCTCGATCGAGTCGATGCGCGAGACCGGCCAGACGTTCGAGGTGGTGCCGGTCAGGAACGCCTCCTGAGCCTGCTCGAGGAGCTTGCGCGGCATCGGCTCCTCCTCGAGCGGAATGCCCTCGTCGCGCGCGAGGTCGACCGTGAGCCGGCGCGTGACACCCGCGAGCACCGTGTCGAGCGGGGCGCAGCGCAGCACGCCGTCGCAGACCAGGAAGAAGCTCTGCGTCGACGACTCGGTCACGTTGTCCTGCTCGTCCAGGAAGAGCACGTCGTTGAAGCCCGCGGCCTTCGCGCGCGCCTTCGCGAACGCCGTGTGCGTGTACGCCGCCGCGATCTTGATCTGCGGCGAGAGCACCGACGCCGGCATCTTGCGCGACTCGGCGACCTGCAGCTTCGCGGGGCCCGCGGCCGACGCGCGTCCGGCCTTCGACAGATCCGCGATCGCGAACGCCGCGATCGCGACGTCGGGCTTCGGGTCGACGGGCAGCACGTCGAGCGACGCGCCGGGGTAGTAGGCCGAGATCTTCACGACCTCGGCGCCCGGGTTCGCACGCACCGCCGCGGCGATGCCCGCGCGGAGCTCCGCAGTGCTCGCCGGAAGCGTCATGCCCGAGAGCTGCGCCGACTGCTCGAAGCGCTCGAGGTGCTCGTCGCGGCCGAGGATCGCGGGCCCGCGCTTCAGCCAGTACACCGGCATCACGTCGAAGACGAGCGTGCCGCGCTGCAGCGACTGCGAGAGCACGTGCACGGTCACTTCGCCCCAGGGAACGAGGCTGCCATTGCGCCAGATCAAGCGATCCGAGACCGACATGGCGGGCAGGATAACCTCTCTTCCCCCGCCGGCGAGGCGCGCTAGGTTCCCGCGCGTGGGTGGGGGAGTTCGGTGAAGGCGCCGGGCGTGATCGCGAACGCGCGCGCGCGGCGGGCCCGGCGCGACTCGCGGCTGGGCGAGCGGCTTCTCCGCCACCTGCCGGCGGAGTACGTGCACTTCACCCGAAGCGCCGACGAGCTCGACGCCGCGATCATGCAGCTCCGTCGGCTCGGCATCGAGCACCTGGTCCTGGTCGGGGGCGACGGCACCGTCGGCGGAACGCTGACTCCGCTCGTGCGGGCCTGGGGAGAGGACCCGCTCCCGCGCGTCTCGCTCGTGGCCGGTGGCACCGTGAACACCATCGCCCATTCGCTCGGCGCCCCCAAAGGCGCCGAATACGTCGTGCGCTGCGTGCTCGACCAGGCCGTTCCCAGCCTGGACTCGATCCGCCCGCTGATCCGCGTCGAGCCCGAAGACGGCCCCGCGCACGGCGGACTGATCTTCGCGAACGGCGTCGCAGCCCGCTGGCTCGAGCTCTACTACCAGGGAAGCACGCTCGGCCCCGTTGCGGCCGCCGGGCTGGTTGGCCGGATCGCGAGCTCCGCCCTGCTCCAGACCCGGCTCTCCCGCGAGCTCTTTGCCCCGCGCCCGGTCGAGATCGAGGTGGACGGTATCGCGCTCGACGCGCGCGCCTTCACGGTCGCGGGCGCCGCGAGCGTACGCGACGTCGGCCTGGGCTTCCGACCCTTCCTGACGGCCGGGTCCGAAGCCCGGCGATTCCACTTCCTTTACAGCGCGGCGAGCGCCGCCCGCCTTTGCGTCGAGCTGCCCGCGCTGCGGATAGGCCTGCACGGCCCGGCCTCCTGTCTCCACCACCACCCGGCCGAGCGCGTCGAGCTGCGCTTCGGCGCCCCCGAGCCCTGGAGCATCGACGCCGACCTGTATCCGCCGACCCGGCGCCTGAGCCTTTCCGCCTGGGCGCCGATCCGCTTCGTCTCGTACTGAGGGCGCCCCGGAAATCAGTTGTTCCGCTTCGGGCCCTCCGCTACCCCTACCGCCACGCCGATGTAGCTCAGTTGGTAGAGCAGCTGATTCGTAATCAGCAGGTCGCCGGTTCGAGTCCGGCCATCGGCTCCATCGTTCTTCGATGCACGCGCCTCTGCGCGCGCCTAGAGATCCAGCGGCCGGAGCTGCGCGACCCGCTGCGGCTCGCGGCGCCAGACGTCGGACGTGTCGACATAGACCTCGATGCGGTTGCCGTCCGGGTCCGTGAAGTAGAGCGACTTCGTCACCTCGTGATCGATCGGGGTGGTCGCGATACCGGCCCGGTCGAGCTGCGACTTCGCCTCGCGCAGCTCGTCGAGCGTGGTGCCGATGTTGAACGCGACGTGCTCGAGACCGGCCGCGGTCGGGCTCGCGGCGCCGCCTTCTCCGCTCACTTCCATGACGGCGAAGTCGTGGTGATTGCCGAGCGTGAAGAACGCCATCTTCAGGCCCTGCTCGTCGAAGCGCGCGCAGAGGGGCAGGCCGAGAACGCCGTTGTAGAAGCGGACGGCGCGCTCGCGGTCCGTCACGCGCAGAACGACGTGCCCCAGCGACTTGATCCTCATGTTCGCACCTCCTGGATTGGATCGGAGCAGAGTAGCGGGACCAACGGCGTCAGCGCGCCTCCGCCCTGTAGACCACCCGCCCCTCGAACACCGTCTCGAGCACGCGCGTGTCGCTGATCTGCTCCGGCGGGATCTCGAACAGGTTCCGTTCGAGCACGATCAGGTCGGCGGACTTGCCGGGCTCGATGGTTCCCGTCTCGTTCTCGAGCTTCATCGCGTACGCGCCGTTTCGCGTGAAGATCGCGAGGGCGTCGGCGAGCGGGATCGCCTGCTCGGGCGCGAGCGCGCCGGGCTCGACGCCGTACGGATCGCGCCGCGTCACCATGGCTTCGACGCCCGGCCACGGATTCGGCGACGGCACCACCGACGGCCAGTCGGAGCCGTAGACCATGCGCACGTCCGCGTCGAGCATCGACTTGATCGGCCAGAAGCGGTTCGCGCGCTCGCGGCCGATCACCTCGGCCATGACCTGGACCAGGGGCGTCGGATACCAGAGGATCGGCGAGAGCTCCGCGATCGCGTTCAGTGACTTGAAGCGCGGGATGTCGACCGGATTCGCGAGCTCCGCGTGCGCGATCTCGTGGCGGAGGCCGCTGTTTCCGTTCGCCTTGCGCGCGGCCTCGACCGCGTCGAGACCGGCGCGCAGCGCGGCGTCGCCCGTCGCGTGCATCTTCACCGTCAGCCCGAGCGCGTCGAGCCGGACGAGCGCGGCGTCGAGCTCCGCGGGCGAGTGCTGCAGCTCGCCCTTGAAGCCGGGCGGGTGCTTGGGGTCGGGCTGGTACGGCTCGAGCATGGCCGCGGTTCGCGTCGGCGGAATTCCGTCGACGAAGATCTTCGCGAAGCCGGTGCGCACGTTCGGGGTCTGGTCGTCCACCCAGCGCTCCAGATTGCGATCCTCGTCGGTGTCGGACTCGGTCCAGGTCGCGTGCCACGGGCGGCTGGTCGCGACGCGAAGGTCCAGCTTGCCTTCGCGGTCGAGCGCCGCGTAGGCCTTCACCGCGTGGCCGTCGGCGAGCGCATCCTTCATCGCGGTGACACCGAGCGCATTCACCTGCGCCACGGCCCACAGGATCGCCGCCTGGTACTCCGCGTCGGAGCGCACCGGAAGGCGCTTCATCGCGCCGTACGCGGCGTTGTCGAACAGGATTCCCGTCGGCGCGCCGCTCGCGGCGTCGCGCACGATCACCCCACCGGGAGGGTTCGGCGTCGAGGCGTCGATGCCCAGCTTCGCGAGCGCGAGCGAGTTCACCCACGCGTTGTGATACGTCGAGTCGATCAGGAAGACCGGGTGATCGGGCGCTGCGGCGTCGAGCATCGCGCGCGTGGGCGGCCGATCGGTCTCGAGCGTCTCCGCGGCCCATTGGCCGCCGCGGATCCACGCGCCCTTCGGCGCGTTCGCCGCGCACGCGCGAACGCGCTCGACGATCGCGTCGAGCGGGGTCGTGAACGGAAAGCTGCACTCGTGCAGGTGGGCCATCCCGCCCTGCACCGGGTGCTGGTGCATGTCGTGGATTCCGGGCATGGCCATGCGGCCCGCCAGGTCGACCACGCGCGTCTGCGGCCCGGCGAGCTTCGCGACCTCTGCGTTGCTGCCGACCGCGACGAACTTGCCGTCGCGGATCGCGACCGCCTCGGCCCACGAGCGCGAGGCGTCGACGGTGTAGATGCGTCCGTTTCGGTAGATTGCATCCGCCGGCTCGGGCGTCGCGGCTTCGGCAAGGGTGGCGGCGAGCAGGCAGGCGAGCAGGACGCGTGAGCGCATCTTCGTCGTCCGATCCGGTGGTGGAATGCTCGATCCTACCCGAGATCGGACGAGCAGCGATGGCCCGAGCGACCGGAAACGGCAAGGGGGGAAGACCGACGTGACGCGAGCTCGTGACCTCCTCTGCGCCGCCGGATGCCTCGTACTCGGGGCCGCACTGCTGGGCTGTCGCCACCCGCAGTGGGACGTTCCGAGCGAGCTTCGCGCCTCCGACGTCGACGTCGCCAATGCGATCGGCGACACGAGCGGCGAAAACGCTCCGGGAATCGCGGCGGCCGACATTCCCGAGATCGCTTACCCGCACGGGCTGCGCCCGTGCTGTGCGTTCGGCGCGGACCTTCCGGTGCAGGTCGGGCGGATACCGGTTCCCGGTGTGGAGATCGGAAACCTGGTCGGCCCCGAGGGCGTCGGGCCGCACCGCTACGACAACGGGTTCGTCTCGATGCAGCGTGGCGATCCGCGCGGCGTCGTGGACCGCGAGAACAACGGCATCCTCTACACGTGTCGCGGCGGCTTCGTCGACCTTGCGCACGTGCGCGACAACGCGGACAACACGCTCGCGATCGTCTCGGCGCTGGCTCGAGGCCTGGAGTCCGGAGTCACGGTCGCGATCCCTCCGCAGGGCGCGGCCACGCGCATCGTGGTGCGCCCGATTTCCGACAAGGCGATCGAGCGGCATGGTCGCATGCAGCTCGCGGTGGCCCTGTCGGAGTGGCTGGCCTACCAGCTCTCGATCTGGCACGAGATCGCGACCTTCTACGGATACGCGTCGCTCGCGGCCTGGCCGGAGAAGATCTCGGCCTTCTCGCCCGAGGACCTGTACTCGAATCAGCTCGGAGTCCGGCTGGCCGGTGGCGTGGTTCTCGCGCGCGGAGCGCGGAGCAACATCGAGTACGGCCTGACGCTGGACGCCTGGATCGAGCGCACCTTGCAGCGGCTCGACGCGGTCCCGCTGGAGGACTCGCGACGCGCGATGCGAGCCGTCGACGGCGCTTGGTGGGACTCGGCGAAGAAGATCCCGGACTGGACGCTGGTGACGCGCCGCAGCTTCGACACGGGTCCGTTTCTCCGCCCGTGGCGGCTCGAGGCTGCAAGGCCCGGCACCCAGGGCGACGTGCGCCCGCTCGCGGCTTGCCGCGATGCCGGGCCCCCGCTGGTTCTCCACGTGGACGACGGATTCGGCGGTGCGTGGTTTCGCGACTACGCCACCGCCGAGTTCGAGGTGAGCGATGCCTTGGTGGAGGCCGGCTTTCCGTTGCCTCGACCCGGGACGCGCGTCGTCACGCAGGAGGACTTTCCGGAGATCATCGCGGCGACTCGCAAAGCGACCCTCGAGACCTTCGGGCCGGGCGCCGACTCACCGTGAGTGGACGAGGCCGGGTCACACGGACGGGCAGCGCGCGCGTGCGTGTTATGCTGGCCGGAATCGGTTCGATCTCGGAGGAGGATCCCGTGCCTAAGCTTCTTCGCTGCGCCGTGGCGCTCGGTTTGATCTTCTCGTTGACCGCTTGCCTCGGCACGACGGTGAAGTCGCCGGCCTCGGGGGGACAGTCGTTCGGCAGCACGGACGTGCACCTGATCGGCTCGTCGACCGCGATCAACGCCGGGACCTGTCCGAACGGCTTGAAGGAAGTCACGACCTTCGTGCCGCTCTGGGGCGTCGCGGTCGGGATTCTGAC
>CAZMKX010000077.1:0-10414 GCA_964566375.1 uncultured Myxococcales bacterium | reverse complement strand
TCGCGCACGGACCCGACCGTCCTCCTGCCGGAGCTGAAGACGGCCACCGACCTCTTCGTCGACGCCGCGCGCAAGGGCGACGTGAAGATGCTTCACACCATGATCGACAAGGGCGTCGACATCGACGCGATCAGCCGCAACGGCCAGACCGCGCTCGGCGAGGCTTCGCGCGAGGGAGAGGTCGAGGCGGTGACGGTGCTGATCGACGCGGGCGCGGAGCTCGACGAGACCACCAACGCCGGGCAGACGCCGCTCTTCCGCGCCGCTACCGAAGGGCGTGCCGACGTCGTGAAGGTCCTCGTCGCTTCCGGCGCCGACGTGAATCGCGCCACGAACACGGGGACGACACCGCTCATGTCGGCCGCCGCGAGCGGCAACGAGGCAGTCGTGCGCATCCTGCTCGAAGGCGGGGCGGACCCGAAGGCCGGGGCCGAGAACGGTCAGAGCGCGCTGGCGCGCGCGGCACGCGAGGGCAACACCCACATCATCGAGCTCCTCGTCGAGCGCGATCCGTCGCTCTCGATGCGGGGAGAGCAGGGCGACATCGCGCTGACCCGCGCCGCGCAGACCGGCCAGGTCGAGACCGTCGTGTCGCTGCTGCGGGCGGGTGCGAACCCGGACGCGCGCGACCGGAAGGGCCTCTCCGCGCTCGTGCTCGCGTCGCGCGAAGGACACACCGAGGTGATGGTCGCGCTGCTCCGCGCCGGCGCCGATCCGAACGGGCGCACGCGGAACGGCCAGACCCCGCTCATGTTCGCGTCGATGAACGGCCGCGCCGTGGCCGTGAACGCGCTCCTGCGAAACGGCGCGAAGGTCGACGAGCGCAGCCTGACCGGGCAGACCGCGCTGATGTACGCGGCGTGGAAGGGACGGGTGCGCGCGATCTTCGCGCTGCTCGCCGCGGGCGCGAAGGTGGACGAGCGCGCCGAGGACGGACAGACCGCGCTGATTCGCGCGGTGCGCGAAGGTCAGCTCGAAGCGGCGCGCGTTCTGCTGAAGAGCGGCGCCAACGCGAACGTGGCCGACCGGGCCGGCTGGACGCCGCTCCTGTACGCATCGGCGGCCGGCCATGGACAGCTCGCCCTGCTGCTTCTGGAGAAGGGCGCCGATCCGAACGCCAAGTCGGCGGACGGGCGCACGCCGCTGATGATGGCGTCCGTCCTGCCGAGCGACCGCGATGACGCCGGCCGTCGCCGGGACGACTCGAACAAGGCGCTGGTCAAGGCCGCGAAGGACGGGCACTCCTCCTACCTGCGCGCGCTCCTGGCCAAGGGCGCGCAGCCAGACACCCGGGACGAGAACGGCTGGACGCCGCTGATCCACGCGTCGGCGGCGGGCCACGACGAGATCGTGCAGTTCCTGCTCGAGCGCGGCGCGGATCCGAGCGCGCGAACCTCGGACGGCATGACCGCGGCGACGCTCGCCACGGCGCAGGGGCACACGCAGATCGTCCGGATGCTGTTCGACGCCGGAAGCGTGGGGCCGCAGGCGCGCTCCTCCGCGCACTGAGCGCGCGCTCGGCGGGTCTCGGAGCGATGCCGATCGTGGACGCCCGAGGGCGGGAGCACGCGTTCGCCGCGGAGCCGCACCGGATCGTCTCGCTCGTGCCGTCGCTCACGGAGACGCTCTTCGCGCTCGGCGTCGGCGCGCGCGTCGTCGGCGTGACCGAGTACTGCGTCCACCCGGCCGAGTCGGTCGCCGCGCTGCCGCGCGTCGGCGGGACGAAGAACCCCGCGCTCGACGCGATCCGGGGACTCGCGCCCGACCTGGTGCTCGCGAACAAGGAAGAGAACCGCCGCCGCGACGTCGAGGCGCTCGAGGCTTCCGGACTGCGCGTGTTCGTCACCTATGCGCGCACGGTGCGCGAGGCGGTCGACGAGATTCGCGTGCTCGGCAGGATCTGCGCCGCCGAGCCGCCGGCAGAGACCATCGCGGGCGAGGTCGAGCACGCCATCGCCCGGCTGGCGGAACGCCCCGCCGCGCGTCCCACGTCGACCGTTGCGCTGATCTGGCGGGACCCGTTCATGGTCGTCGGCGGCGACACGTTCGCGCACGACCTGCTCGTTGCTTGCGGCGCCCGCAACCCGTTCGCAGGCGAAGGCGACCGCCGTTACCCCCGCGTCGACGTTCGCGCGCTCGAGGCGGCGGCACCGGAGGTGATCCTGCTGCCGACGGAGCCCTACGCGTTCGGCGCGCGTGATCGCGAGGAGCTCCTCGCGCTGGACTGCCCGGCCGCGCGCAGCGGTCGCGTGCACGTCGTCGAGGGCGAGCTGCTGTCGTGGTACGGCCCGCGCATGCCGCGCGCGCTCGAGACCTTCGCGGCGCTGCTACGCCCCGCTGCCGGTTGAGCCGCGAAGGCTCGTTCCGCAACCCGCGCAGAAGCGGGCATCGGCAGCGTTCTGCGCGAGGCAGCTGGGGCAGCTCAGCGCGGCGGCGACCTGCCGGACGCCGCAGCGCGAGCAGAAGTTCGCGCCGGCGGCGACGCCGGCGCCGCACGCCGCGCACGGCTTCGTGGCTGCGGCGGCGACCGCCGAGCCCGCACCTCCGCCGCTGAGCGCGTTCGTCACGACGCCCGCCATGCCCGCGCCGAGACCGAGCCCCGCGCCCGCGCCCACGCCCGCTGCAGCGAGATCGACACCCCCGCCGCCGCCGCCGCCACCGCCGGCCGCGCGCTCCAGCGCGTTGGCGGCCTGGTAGCGCACGAACGAGTCGAGCGAGCCGACCGCGGCCATGCCGCCGCGCTTGTCGATCATCTCCTGCACGTGGTCCGGCGGCGAGATCGACAGGATCTTGAAGTCCTCGAGCGTCACGCCGTACTTCTCGAAGTCCGCGATCAGTCGCGCGTGGATTCCCGTCGAGAGCTCCGCGTAGTACTGCGCGAGATCCAGGATCGTCGACAGGTGCTTGCCGAGGAAGTCGGCGACCTGATTCACGATGAAGCCGCGGAAGAAGTCCTCGACCGCGCCCGTGCCGAGCTCGGGCAGCGTGCCGACGATCGTGTTCACGAAGACCTGCGGATTCGAGATGCGGAACGAGTACATGCCGAAGGCGCGCAGCCGCACCATCTGGAGCTCCGCGTCGCGGAACAGGATCGGCTCCATCGTGCCCCACTTCTGGTTCACGAAGGTCTTCAGGTTCGCGAAGCAGACCTCGGCCCGGAAGGGGCTCTTGCCGCCGAGCGGCAGCGAGAGCGCCTTGGTCAGCAGCGGAACGTTCAGCGTGGTGAGCGTGTGCCGACCCGCGCCGAACGTGTCGAGCGCGCGCCCGTCGCGGAAGAAGATCGCCGCCTGGCTCTCGCGCACGACGAGCTGCGCGCCGACCTTGATCTCGGCCGAGCCCTGCTCGGGAAATCGCGACACGATCGTGTCGCTGGAGCGGTCGAGACACTCGATGACTTCAATGAACTGCGACATGACTCACCTCGAACCCAGACCCAGGATCGCATTCCGCCGATCGGCGAGCGCGAGCCCGAGTCGCTTGACGACCGCGCGAACCGACGCGGCCTGGAACTCGACGTCCGCGACCTGCGCGGCGACGTCGTCGACCTGCTCGACGATCCGCTCGTCCTTCTCGTAGACCGCGTCGAGCGACGCGGCCGAGTCGAGCTTGGCCTCGTCGAAGAAGCCCGAGTAGCCGCGATCGGCGAAGCGCAGCTCGGAGCGCAGCTTCTCGACCTCGAGGATCAGCGCCTGCAGGTCCTCGAGCTCGTCGAGCGCAGACTTCGCCGCGATCTCGTGCAGCTCGCGCACGACGCGCTCCAGCCGCTTCGCGCCGTGCTCGCGCACCAGCTTGTCCGCCTCGCGACGCGACTCGCGGTCGAGGTAGCCGCGGTATCCCGGAATTCGCGCGCCCAGGCGCTCGAGCGCGTTGCGCTGCTCACGAACGGTTTCGCGGACCCTCGCCATGCCTCGTCCCCCGTGCACGCGCGCGCCACCCTTGTCCAGACGCGCGGGCTCTCCGGTGCTTCGGCGGCGCCATGGAGCGGCTTGAGCCTAGGTGAGCGAGAAGGCGCGCGAGACGCGCGGAACCGCGTCGTGGTCCTCCAGCAACGCCAACGGGACGGGACGCATGCCGACCGGTGCGGCGGCGGGGTCTCCGTCGGCGGCGGGCGGGCAGGGGACCCAGTGATCCGCGTGGAGCGCGAGCGGCAGGACCACGAGCTCGGGCTCGCCCGGAAGGAGCTCGGCATCGCGGATCAACGTGCGGAAGTTCATCCCGTTCAGACTGCGGGTGCTCTGCGCGTCGTGAAGCGCCACGAGCGCGAAGCGCGCCAGCGTCCCGGCCGACTGCGGCTCCAGCTCCACGTCCAGAATCCGCAGCAGATCGCCCGGGCTCGGACGCACGGGGTGCACGACCGGCTGGCGCCAGGTGGCGGTCGCGACGAGCGCCGTGAACGCGTCGTCCAGCTCGCGCGCGCCGAAGAGCGCGCGCGCGGGCACGAAGACCCGGCTCTCGGCCGGGTCCTGCTCGCGGAAGCGCAGCGCGGCAGGCTGCTTGGAGACCGCCTCGAGCCAGTCCCAGACCCGCGTCCACACGCGCCCCGCGGCGCGCAAGCGGAAGGGAACGGACCAGAACGGGAAGCCGATGAAGCCGCCGGAGCTTCCGCGCGGAGGCCGCTCGCCCAGCGCGTAGGCGCACGCGCGCAGGCCCTCGGGCGTCACTCGCACCGCGAGCGCGCAGTTCTCGCAGAACGCGATCGCGGCGCGCGGCGGAAGCGCCACGTCGGCACCGCAGTTCGGACACTCCGAGGCGAGCGCGCGCAGGCTCGGCTTCGCGATCACCTCGCCGAGCGGGCGCGGCTCGAGCGCGCGCAGCCGCGCCGCCTCGTCGCGTTCGAGCCGGCCGGCGAGCGTGTCGAACTGGTGATCGATCAGGTAGTCCTCGATCTCGCCCGCGCGCCGCACGCGGCCGACGCTCATGTGCTTCCAGATCTGGAGCTTGCGTTCGCGCAGCACGCCCTCGACCTGCGCGACCACCTGCGTGTCGCCGTCGACGCGAGCGCGCGCGCGGTCCGCCAGGGGCGCGACGCGCTTCGGTGTCGTATCCGCGGGATCCAGGAAGCGGTTCTCCACGCTGTCGCGGTGCGCGTCGGAGAGCAGCGCCAGCTTCGCGCCCCGGATCTTCAGCCCGCGATCGCGCAGGTTCGTCGTGGACGCGTCGAAGCGTCGGGTCAGGTCCTCGGTGAGAAAGCACTGCACGAAGCTCTCTTTCACGACGTCGCGGCGTCCGAGCACGGCCTGAACGATCACGCGCTCGTGCAGCTCGTACGGCACCAGGAAGTCGATGTCGTCCACCGCCTCGAGCTCCGCCTCGAGCTTCGCGCGGAGCAGCGCCACGCGCGCGTCGAGGAGCGTCGGCAGATCGACCTGCAGACCCTCGCGGTTGCGCGAACGACCGACGAGCTCGTTCCGGTAGCTCTCGGTCTCGGTGCGGATCAGGAGCTGCACGACGTCGAGAGCGGTCGCCGTGGCGTCGCGCACCACGAAGACCTCTTCGCCGAGCACGCGGCCGCAGGCGAGCAGCGACGCGCAGAACGTGCAGCGCGCCGACTGGTCCCAGATGCCGACGACGACCGGAGCGCCGCACTCCGGGCAGCGCAGCTCGACCTCGAGTCTCTCGGCGACGTCTTCCTTCGCCACGAGCCACCCATCGGAGCCCGACGCGGAGTTCTTGCGCGCCGATCGCCCGCGGTGTCAGCGATTGCGCTGCGCGGCGAGCGTCTCGTAGCCGGGCTTGCCGGCGGCCTCCCACTCTCGGAACAGCTCGAAGAACTCCGGGCCCATCGGGTTCTTGCCCCGGATCGGCATCGAGCCGCGCCGGATCGTCCAGTCGTTGGGCGAGAGCTCGCCGGCGCGCACGAAGTGGCGCTCGGCGGCCTCGGCGCGGCCGCGCTTGTGCAGGTGCCAGGCGAGCGAGAACTCCGCGCGGGCCAGCTCCTCGTCTGGCGTCGGCGGAACGACGCGCGTCGCGACCTGCTCGGGCGCCACGTCACTGACGCCGCTTCGCACCCACGCGCGAACCGCCGCCAGGAAAGGCGCCGACTCGCGACCGTGGAACTGCTTGAACATGTCCGTGCCGTACTCCATCGCGTTCGGCCGCGCGATGCGGCCGGCCTCGTCGATGAACACGACCGTCGGCACGTTGATCATCCCGTACAGGTGGGCGACGCGGTGCTCGGTGTCGATCAGGCTCGGGTGCGTCGCGCGCGCCTTCTCGATGAACGGCCGCGCGTCGTCGGCGGACCTGTCGAGCGCCACGGTGACGGGCACAAATCCGGCCGCGCCGAGCTCCTCGTACAACCCCTGCCACACGGGCAGGTCTTCACGGCAGCCTCACCACGAGGCGTAGGCGATCAGAAGCACTTTCTTGCCGCGGAAGCCCGAGAGCGTCCACTCGCGACCCGCGAGGTCGGGAAGCGTGAAGTCGGGTGCGATCCCGCCGCGCAGCGCCTCGCCCCGCTCGCCCGCGGACGCGCCGAGTGCGGCAACGCGCTCCTCCAGGTCCAGCGCGAGGGGCCGGTGCGTCAGCGACGCGAAGCCCGCCAGATCGACGAGGCCGTCCGCCGCGAGTCCCGCGCGCCCGGTCGTGGGCATGCACACGTCGCCGCGGCACAGACCCTGGGGCTCGAGCCTCCAGCCGAGCGCGCGCTCGAGCGTGGCGGCGTCGATTCGGACGGCTCCACCCTCGACGTGCGCGAACTCGTCGTGCGCGCGCCCCTCGTCGAGAATCGTGAACGGAACCTGGCCCATCGTTCTTCCTCCGCCGCCCCGGCGACCCGGATTCTGGCGGGGGGGCGCTCGTGCGCGCAAGCCCGTCCCGGATTGCGCTGTGCGGACGCGGTCGCAGGCCCTAGATTTGCCGCCCGGAAGTTTCTCTCGCGCCCCCTTTCGGGGCTTTGGCGACACTATTCAGACTGAGGGCCGCGCGATTCGCCCGCGCGGCAAGGGAAGCGCTTGACCGAACGCCACTCCGCCGCCGTGGACCGCAGCCTGCGCACCCAGGACGGCCGCCAGATCGGCTTTGCCACGTTCGGGGACCCGGGAGGCGTACCGGTCTTCTACTTCCACGGCCTGGGCAGCTCGCGGCTCGAGGGGGCGCTCGCGCACGCGATCGGCCTGCAACGCAACGTCCGGGTGATCGCGCTGGACCGGCCCGGCTACGGGCTGTCGGATCCGCGGCCGGGTCATCGCATTCCCGACGTCGCGGAGGACGTGGCGGCCGTGGCAGACGAGCTCGGCCTGTCGCGCTTCGGCCTGGTCAGCGTTTCGACGGGCGGTCCGTTCGCACTCGCCACCGCCTCGCGCCTGCCCGAACGGGTCCTGGCCCTCGCGCTGATCAGCAGCCCTGCGCCGTATCGCTCGAGCGAGGTCCTCGTCGGCATGGAGGTTCGCTCGCGGCTCTTCCTGGTCTGGCTGCCGCGCTTCGCGCCGTGGCTGCTGGGGCCGCTCTGGAATCGCATGGCGCAGCTCTCGGACAGTGATCCGGCGGGAATGGTCCGGCTCGTGGCGGACAGCCTCCCGAGCTCCGACCGGCGCGCGATCAGCTCGCCCGAGGTCGCGGAGGTGTTCATGGATGCCGCCTACGAGGCGTTTCGCGGCGGCGTCGGCGGCGTGGTGGCCGAGCAGCGCCTGCTCGCGCGCGACTGGGGCTTCGACTTCGACGGCGTGAAGGCGCCCGTCTGGCTGTGGCACGGCGAGGAGGACGCGACGAGCCCGCTGGCGATGGCGCATTTCCTGATGGCGCAGCTGCCGAAGTGCCAGGCGCAGTTCCTGCCGGGACGCGGCGTCGTCGTCGCGGGCGACGTGATGCCCTACGCAATCGCCACGCTCGCCCGGCACTGCAGCGGGGCGGCCTGAGCGCGGCGGCTACCTCGCGGGATCGAGCAGCGACTGGAACCCCGACGGCGCGTGCGGGCCGAGCACGAGCTGCTCGAGCGCGCCGTAGCCGGTGCGCTCGTCCATGCGCACGCGGCAGAGCTGCTGCGTGTGCAGATGCCAGGGCTGCATCGGGTCGATCTCGGCGAGGCGCCAGAGCGCGCCGCTCGTGACGTCCTCGCCCTTCCACAGGCCGTGCCCCCATTCGGGATCGAAGTAGCCCAGGCCGCGCATCTGGAAGGTGAGCAGCGGCTCGAGCACGAGCACGTGGGGCTCGCCCTCGCGTGGCACCAGCGTGAGGGTCGCCGAGCGCGCGCGCCTCGTCCCCGTCTCCCATTGCACCGAATGGTGTACGGACGCCATCTCCGCGGGCGGCCGGCCCGAGCCGAGCAGGGGTACGACGACGCCGTGCGCGTTGAAGGCGTGTCCGCTCGCGTCCTCGTTCACCTGGAAATGCGTGCACAGATCGTCGAAGTGGAGCGGCGCCCAGAGCCAGAAGAACTGCGGGAGGCCCGCGCCTGGCGCGCCTCCTTCGGGCTCGCCGACCGGACGCACGCCCCAGGAACGGTCGCGCGTGCCGAGCACGTGGGTCGCGTCGAGCTTGATCCGCTCCGCGCCGACGGCGAGCCAGCCTTCCCAGGTGCCGAACTGCGTGAAGCGCGTGCTGTCGAAGATGGCGCGCGTGCCCTGGCGCAGCGTGAAGCGCGGCTCCTCGATCGCCTCCGTGCGCGCGCGGAAGACGAGCTCGCCCTCGATGCCGTGCGGGTTCGGGTCGATGCGCACGCGCACCGCGCGCATCGGCTCCACGACCTCGACCGCGATCGGGCCCGCGCGCGTGTCGGTGCGCTCGTCTGGCGCGAGTCGCGAGCCGCGTACCACGTACTGCAGCCCGCCACGCACGACCGAGATTGCCGCGTCCATCACGCGCCGGTTCGGATACACGCCGAACGCGACCGCGAAGAACAGGTCCGCCTCGCGCGTGAATCCGTTGAACCAGTAACGGTCGTAGGCATTGCGATCGCCCGTCGCCGGGTGCGCGACCGGCTCGGGCGTCTGGTGGATCGGGTAGTCGTCGAGCCTGTTCAGCACGGGACCGTCCAGCCGTGGGCGATGGGCAGCACCTCCGCGCACAGCCGGCGCGTCTGCTCGAGCAGATCCCGATCGCCCTGCGCGAGCGGGATCAGCACGAACTTCGAGATGCCCGCATCGCGATACTCGGCGATGCGGTCGAGCACGTCCTTCGCTTCACCGACGGCGAAGTAGGCCTTCGGGTCGAAGCTCGCGCCGCCCTGGCGCGCCCGCGCGGCGAACGCACGCGAGGTCACCTCGTCGTCGCCCGGCCCGAGCCGGAACACGAAGCTCGCGCCGTAGTGATCCGCGGGAATCGGCCGCCCCGTTTCCGCGCCGTGCGCCCGGATGGCCTCGACGACCGGCTTCACCTGGGCAGGCGTCTGGATTCCGGCGAGCCAGCCGGTGCCGAGCCGTACGGTGCGGCGGATCGCGGCGGGGCTCGATCCGCCGATCCAGAGCGGAAGCGGCTGCTGGATCGGACGCGGCGAGATCGACGCATCCTCGTAGCGGTAGTACTCGCCGTGGAACGTCACGCGCTCCTCGCTCCAGAGCCGACGACAAAGCTCGAGCGCCTCGTCCGCGCGCTTGCCGCGCTCCTTCGGGTCGCGTCCGGTCGCGCGGAACTCGGGCGCGTTGTCCGAGCCGATCCCGAAGACCGGCAGCAGGCGGCCGTTCGAGAGCCAGTCGATCGTCGCGCACTGCTTGGCGAGAAGGAGCGGATCGCGCAGGCTCGCGACGACCGCGTTCATGCCGAACTTCAGTCGCGTCGTCGCGCCGGACAGCGTCGCCATGGTGGCGACGGCCTCGAGAAACGGCTGCGGCGAGACCAGGCGGTCGGTCTGCCAGAGCGAGTCGAGCTCCGAGCCCTCGCACAGGTCCACCCAGTCGAAGAACGCGCGGCCGCTCGCGAACGGAAGCGTCGAGATTCCGATGCCGATGCGAACCTTCACGAGTGCGCCTTGTCGCTGGTCTGCGCCTGGCCGCGCGCGCGCACGAGCTTGCGCGCCTCCTCGACGTCGCCCGCGGCGACCGTCCGGTTCGCGGCGTTCGAGAGCGTTCGCTCGAGCCGCAGCGACTCGCCGAAGGGCAGCGCGAAGCCGTCGTCGATGATCCTCTTGTACGCGCGCAGCCCCTTCTCGGGAACGGAGAGCATGTCCTGAGCGAGCGCGTGACAGGTCGCGAGCAGCTCCGCCGGCCCGACCACGCGATTCACCAGACCCCAGGCGTCGGCCTTCTCGGCGCTCAGGTAGTTGCCGGTGAGCGAGAGCTCCTTCGCGCGGTAGACGCCGATCGCGCGCGAGAGCTTCTGCGAGAGGCCCCAGCCCGGCATGATCCCGACACGCGCGTGTGTATCCGCGAAGCGCGCCTCGGAGGATGCGACCAGTACGTCGCAGGCGAGGGCGAGCTCGAAGCCGCCCGTCACCGCCACGCCGTTGATCGCGCCGATGATCGGGCCGGTGAAGCCCGCC
>CAZMKX010000076.1:0-10429 GCA_964566375.1 uncultured Myxococcales bacterium | reverse complement strand
GAGGCCCGACACGTCGAGGTGTTCGCCGCGTACATCCGCAAGCTCGACGAGGTTCATCCGATCGCGCCCGGCCTGAAGCAGCTGCTCGACAACGTGCTCGCCGCCGACGACTGGAAGAAGAAGGCCGTCGGCATGCAGGTCGTGACGGAAGGTCTCGCGCTCTTCTCGTTCCGCGACATGCGCAATCAGACCGAGGAGCCGCTGCTGAAGAAGCTCCTCACCTACGTCTCGCGCGACGAGGCGCGTCACACCGGCTACGGCGTGAAGTACCTGTCCGCGATCGTGCCGACGCTCGGCGAGGCCGAACGCGCGGAGCTCGAGGACTTCGCCTTCGAGTCGGCGCGCCTCCTGATCGACTCGCGTGCGGGGAACTCGATCCGCGAGACGGTCTTCAAGCTCTGGGCGTCGCTCGGCATCGACATGGGCACGGCGCTCGCCTCGATCCTGAAGGACCGCGAGCGGATCGTGAAGAGCCTGGAGCGAACGGGCGGGCGCCTGGGGCCCGTGCGCGGCTTCGTGATCCCGACCCTGAACACGATCGGTCTGTACAGCGAGCGCGTGCGCGGCCACTTCGACGAGATGTTCCGCGCGAACATCGGCGAGGACCTCGCCCGGCAGACGGCGGCGATCCCCGACCTTCCCGAGGACCTCGAGGCCTGGGTGAACCAGGGCTTCGAGAACGTGTGAGCCGCTACTCGTCGTCTCCCGGCCACTCGGCGGAGTAGCGGACGGAGCTCGTCCAGCCCGAGGTCTCCCAGGTCTTTCCGCCCGCGTCGATCAGGATCCCCTCCGCGTCGGGCAGGGATTCGAGCAGCGCGATCCCGTCCCGCTCGCCGAGGATCAGAAGCGCCTTCGAGAGCGCCTCGGCACGGGCGCCGTTCGCCGCGAGCACGGCTGCAACACGCTGCTGTGTCAACGGCTCACCGGTGCGGGGGTCGATCACGTGCCCGAAGCGCCGTCCGCCGATCTCCGTGTACTGGCCGAGGCTGCCCGAGATCGAGAGCGACTGGTCGACGAGCTGCGCCGTACCGGCGAATCCGCCCGACGCGTCGCCGAGCAGCACGCCCCAGCCGTCCCAGCCCACGGGCTTGCCGAGCGCGCACAGGCTGCTCTGGCCGAACGCGAGCAGAGCGCGAGAGACGCCGGCCGCTCGCAGCCGCGCGGCCAGGCGGTCGAGCGCCCAGCCCTTCGCGACGCCGCCGAAGTCGAGCATCGCGCCCGGGACGAGCAGATCGACGGTGCTGGCCGCGGTGTCGACGCGCACGACTTCGGGTCCGACGCGGGCGCGCGCCGACGCGAGCGCCTCGGGCGTAGGCAGTGCGCGGGTCTGCTCCGCCGCGAGCCAGAGCACGATCAGCGGTCCGACCGTCGGGTCGAACGTGCCGCGCGTGAGCCCGGTGTAGCCCAGCGAGAGCGCGGTGAGCTCGGCGAGCGGCGACGCCACGCGGATCGGTCCCGAGCCCGAGTCCCGGTTCAGCTTCGAGAGGTCGCTCTTCGGATCGAAGCGCGACAGCGTACGATCGAGCGACTCGACCTCCGCGAAGAGCTCGCGCAGCAGCGCCTCGCCCGTCGGTCGGTCGGCCACGCACAGGGTGATCTCGAGCACGGTCCCCATCCGGTACATCCCGTCGGAAACGGTGACGGGACACAGGACCGCCGGATCTTCGGGCGGCGGCGCGGGCGCGCAGGCCGCGAGCGCGGCGAGCGCGAGAGCCGCAGCTGCGCGCGTCAATCCTCGCCGCTCCGATAGCTCGCGCTCGTGCCGCGGAAGACCGACCAGAGCGAGAGCGCGACCAGCGTCGCGAGGCTCGCCTGCAACGACAGGAAGCCCGCGATCTTCAGCCACGCGAAGTGCGGCGAGACGAAGCGCACGAGCCAGCCCGAGCCCTCGTCGAGGAGACCCGACAGGAACGGGAGCGCGATCAGCCAGGCCTTCGTCCGATTCGCCAGCGGCACGAAGAGCACCAGGTGCGTCAGCACGAGGAGGAGCATGCCCATCGCGAACAGGTGGAAGTGGGAGACCTCGAGCATGCCCGCGTAGCTGCGCGGCTCGCGAAAGGCCTCTTCCGAGCCGGCATAGTGCGCGAGCACGGAAGCGGGCGTGAGGCCCATCCGGTCGAAGTAGAGCAGGGCGTTCGTAAGCCAGAGCAGCGCAACGTAGAGCGAATACAGGACGACGATCGTCTGCAGCAGGCGATTGCGGTTCATCTCGCCCGTGATCACGAACCTCACGGGCGGCTCCGTCTATTCCGCGGCGTTCTGGTTGGCAAGCAGGACCTGATATAGCGCGAGCGCGCTGCGCACGCTGCGGGTCACGGCCTGCGAGGAGAGAGTCGCTCCGGCGATCGTGTGGATCTCGCGCTTCAGGTGGAGCTCGGGCGAGAGCGACCGGCCGTTCATCTGCTCGAGCCAGCGCGCCGGAGGCTGGTACTCGCTCGGCTCGTGGAACGCCAGGATGCGCAGCGAGCGCACCTTCCCGGTCGGGTCGATCACCACGAGCAGCGCCTCGGGAAGCGTGCGCACGTTGCGCACGTCGATCACCGCGAATCCCAGCCGTTCGCTCCCGCGCCAGGCCTCGTGGATCGTCCAGATCTTCCGCTCGACCGGGGCCTGCGCGCGCGCCTCGATCTCCCGGACCTGGTCCGCCGTGAGGACGAAGCTTCGATCTTCGAAGCGGTCCGCGTCGGGGAACGCTTCGCGCAGCGCCACCTCCTTGCTCGCGAAGACCGCCGCACGCGCCGGCATCGCGGCCAGCGTACACAGCGTACACAGAAGCGCGACGACGGCCGCCGCGATCGCTCTAGAAGATGAGGCCGAAGCCAAGACTCACCTCGTCGCCGCCGGTGTGGGCGAAGTTGTCGACGTTGCGGTAGTCGACCTTGATCACCACGTTCGAGATCGGCTTGAACTGCAGGCCGGGAACGTAGAGCCGCTGCTTGTAGGCGCGATCCGCCAGGAATCCGCCCGGTACCCGGTTCTGGGTATCGACGTACTCGAAGCGGAAGAATGGCTCGAGCGACATCTCGGAGCCCGGGATGAACAGCGGGATCACGTCGTAGGCGATCTCCGCGTAGCCGCCGATCATTCGCCGCGACACGACGGGCAGGTCGTCACCCGCCAGCGTGAGCAGGTTCGACAGCGTGCCGGCGTCCGCGACGTGCGCCTGCGTCCAGAGCGCGCGCGCGGTGAGCGCCTGCCAGCGGTACTCGCCGTGCAGCTCCCAGATCGTGGTGCGCGCGTTCGGCAGACCGAACGCGTCGCCGCCGATGTCGATGTCCTGGTCCTGGCTGGAGTTGCCGACGTAGTACGAGCCGCCGAGCTCCAGGCCGTCGAACGGCGAGTAGTCGAGGCGACCGACGAGCGCGAGGTCGTTCGCGAGTGCCTCGCTGCCGTTCTGGCGCCCGTCCCGCAGGCCGCTCGAGTTGAAGCCGCTCGCCTCGAAGCCGTTCACGACGTACACGCGGTAGCTCAGGCGCTCCTCGAAGAAGCTCCCGAACACGCCGACGCCGTTCTCACGCCAGGTCGACGGCAGGATCACCCGCTCCGCGAGCGGCCGGTTCGTCGAGTAGTAGAACGGCGGCTCGTGCACCTCGTTGACGATGCCCATCGGGATCAGCACGAGGCCCGTGCGCACGTTGAACTCGGGCGCGAGCAGGAAGTCGAGCGTCGCGAACTCGACGCTGACCGACCCCTCTTCCTCGGTGCTGCCGTGCTCGAACTCGATCTCGGTGTTGAACAGGATCCAGTCGTTGTACTTGTAGCCGAGGTAGGCGACGACACGCGTCATGTCCGCTTCGTCGTCGCCATCCTCGTCGAGGTCGCGCTTGACGTACTTGCCCTCGGCGTAGCCGCCGATCGAGACGCCGCGGCCGATGCTGTAGACCTTGGACGCCGCCGGACCCAGGCCGTACTGACTCTCGAGCTCGGCCGGGATCTCGGGAGCCGCCACCTGCGTGCGCAGCGTCTCGAGCTCGCTGACGACGACGCCGAGCTGCCGCTTCAGCTCCGCGATCTCGTCGTCGCGCGCGAGATCGCGGTCGCTCGCATCCTGCGCGCGCGCGAGCGGTGAAAGGAGCAATCCCGTCACGAACAGAATCCGGACGAATCCAAAGCTGCGCCGCACGTTGCCTCCCTCGGCCTGAGTCGATAATGAGAATCGCTCTCATAATCAACATACGGGCCGCGGGGGCGGGCTGTCAAACCGGGCGCGCTGGCCCGATCTCCGGTGCGGGCTCGCGCGGGGGCGTGCGCCGCCGCGTCAGCCGCCGCAGCGCCTCGACGCCGTCGTCGAGCTTCAAGTAGAAGACCGGCACGACGAGCAGGGTCAGGAGCATCGACGACGTCATGCCGGCCGCCGTCGCGATCGCCATCGGTGCGCGCGTTTCCGCGCCCGGACCGATCCCGAGCGCCGCCGGAAGCACTCCGAAGATCATCGAGATGGCGGTCATCAGCACCGGCCGCATGCGGATCGGCGCGGCCTTCCGCATCGCCGCGACCTTCTCCATCCCTTCGGAACGGAGCTGGTTCGCGTAGTCGACGAGCAGGATCGAGTTCTTCGTCACCAGCCCGAAGAGCAGGAGCACGCCGATCATGCTGAACAGGTTGATCGTGTTCCCGGTCAGGTACAGGCCGAGCCATGCGCCCACCATCGCGAACGGCACGGCGAGCATGACCGAGATCGGGTGGATGAAGCTCTCGAACTGCGCGGCCAGGACCATGTAGATCACGAGCAGGCCGAGCAGGATCGCGAACGCGAACTGGCGCACGCTCTCCTGCATGGACTGCGCGGAGCCCGAGAGCGAGATCGTCACGTCCTCGGGCAGAACCTCCTTGCCGACGGCAAACGCGTCCGCGATCGCGGTGCCGAGCACCTTGCCGTCGAGGTTGGCGGTGACGGTGACGCTTCGCTGCCGGTTCGAGCGTGTGATCGCCGACGGCGCCGCGCCGGTCTCGACGCTGACCAGGTTGCGCAGCTCGGCAAGCTGGCCGTTGGCTCCGCGCACGTAGAGCTGCTCGATCTCGGCCGGCGAGTCGCGGTCCTTGCGGTCGAGCCGCATGCGGATGTCGAAGCGACTTCCGCCTTCCTTGAAGATTCCGACGTCGAGGCCGCCCACCATCATCTGCACGACCTGCGCGAGCGTCGAGGCGTCGACTCCGAGCGCCGCGGCCTTCTCGCGGTCCGGGATGACGCGCAGCTCCGGCAGTCCGAGCTTCAGGCTCTTGTCCATGTCGACGAAGCCGCCGCGCTGCTTCAGCGCCGCCATGAACTTGTCGGCGATCGCGTCGAGCTCGCCGAGCGGCAGGTTCCCGCGCAAGAGGACCTCGAACTGCGCGCTGCCGCCGCCCTGCATCGAGGAGGGATCGAAGATCTTGATCTTCTGTCCGGGGATCGCGTCGAGAGCCGCGCGCGCGTCCTTGATGATCTCCTGGGCCGTGCGCTCGCGCTCGTCGAGCGGGGTCAGCGTCGCGAACATGATGCCCGTGTTCGGACGGCCGACGCCGTCGCGCCCGCCGACGCCGATCGCCTCGAAGATCCCCTCGACCTCGGGCTGCGCGAGCATGTAGGCCTCGTTCATGTCCAGGAACTCCGCAGTCGCCTCGAGCGTGGTTCCGGGCGGGGTCTCGAAGTTCGAGAAGAACATCCCGCGGTCCGAGACGGGGAAGAACTCCGTGGGGATGCGCCGCCCGACGGCCCAGGCCGCGACGAACGTCGCGACCGCGATGCCGAGCACCGTCCACTGCCGCGCGAGCGCCCAGTCGAGCGTGCGCTCGTAGAAGCGCTCGAGCGAGGTGAAGCCGACCTCGAGCGAGTGGTAGACGCCGCCGTGCTTGCGCTCCTTCGGCGGCGGCATGCGCGAGGCGAGCATCGGCGTGAGCGTGAGCGCGACGAAGAGCGAGATCAGCACCGAGCCGGCGACGGTGAGACCGAACTCGCCCAGAAAGCTCCCGATGATCCCCTGGACGAAGACGACCGGCAGGAACACCGCGGTGACGGAGAGCGTCGCCGCGGTGGCGGCGAAGGCGATCTGTCGCGTGCCGTCGACCGCGGCCTGGCGCGCGTCCTTTCCCATCTCGCGGTGCCGCTCGATGTTCTCGAGCACGATGATCGCGTCGTCGATCACGACCCCGATCGCGAGCGCCATCGCGAGCAGCGTCATCGTGTTGAGCGAGTAGCCGGCGAGCCAGACCAGCGCGAAGGTCGTGATCAGCGAGACCGGGATCGCCGCCGCGACGACCAGCGTCGGCCGCATGCGCCGCAGGAAGACGAAGACCGTGAGCACCGCGAGCAGCCCGCCGAAGACGAGCGCGAACTGCGTCTCGGCGACCGACTCGCGGATCGAGCGCGAGAAGTCGATGAACCCGGACCCGTCACCGATCGAGATGCCCTCGGGCAGGAGCGGTCGGAGCTCCTGCAGGCGGCGGTCGACCTTGTCGCAGATCGCGACGGTGTTTCCGCCCGTCTGCTTGCGGACGCCGACGCCGACCGTCGGCACGCCGTTGTACCGCGCGAGCGCGCGCACGTCCGTCTCGCCATCCTCGACGCGCGCGACGTCCTTCAGGTACACGGCCGCGTCGCCGCGGTGCGCGATCACCATGCGCTCGAGCGACTCGGTCGAGCGGAACTCGGCGTCGGTCTTGACACTCCACTCGACCTTCGAGCCCTCGACGATGCCGCCAGGCACGTCGACGTGCTCGCGACGGAGCGCCATCAGGATGTCCCCGGCCGCCAGGCCGTGCGCGCGCAGCGCCTCTCCGTCGACCCAGATCCGGATCGCGCGATCGCGCCGGCCGAATACGGTGATTCCACCCACGCCGTCGATCGTCTCGAGCACCGGCTTCACGTGCCGGCGCACGTACTCGCTGGTCTCGACCTCGGGACGCGTCGACTGGAACGGGATCCAGAGGATCGGCTGATCGTCGAAGTTCGTCTTCGAGACCGTCGGCGGCTCGACCTCGCGGGGAAGCAAGCGCCGCGCCTTGGCGACCTCGTCGCGCACGTCCTGGATCGCCTTGTCCAGGTCCGTGCCGATCGCGAACTCGACGAAGATCTGCGAGACACCGGCCAGTGTCGTCGAGCGCAGGCTGCGCACGCCCGCGATCGTGTTCAGGTTCTCCTCGAGGACGTCGGTGACGTCCTCCTCCATGCCCTCGGGGTTCGCGCCCTCGAGGTTGGCGACCACCATCACGGTCGGGAAGTCCATCGGCGGGAACTGGTCGACGCCGAGCCGGGCGTAGCCGATGCAGCCCGCGACCAGCAGTGCGAGCATCATCATCCACGTGAGCACCGGTCGCTGGATCGAGATGTCGGAGAGCGTCATCGCGGCGCCTACTCCGCCTTCGCGGGCGGCTCGGTCTTCCCGCTCGCGACGTCGGGCTCGAGCGGCTTGCCGTCGGCTCCGCGGACCGCGACGACCGAGCCGTCGGCGAGCGCGGTGTGACCGCGGATCACGATCCGGTCGCCCGGCGCGAGGCCTTCCACGATCTCCGTGCGGCCGTCCTTCGACACGCCGGTCTTCACGACACGGCGCTCCACGCGATTGCCTTCGAAGACACGGAACACGACCGAGCCGTCGGAGCGCTGCAGGATCGCCTCCTCCGGAACCATCAACACACCTTCGCGTCGTGCGACGCCGAGGTCCGCGCGAGCGAAGAGCCCCGGTCGCAGCCGCCCGTCGGGGTTCGCCAGGCTGCCCTTCACGCGCAGCGTGCGGGTGACCGGGTCGATCGTCGGCGCGACGACGGTCACCGTGGCCTGGAAGACCTCGCCGGGGTAGGGAGCGACGCGCACGCCCACGGTCTGTCCGACCTTCACGCGGCTCGAGTCGATCTCCGCGACGCGGAACTCGACCTCGATGGGGTCGAGCGCGACGAGCTCGAAGAGGCGCGTTCCGGGCTGAACGAACTCGCCCACGCTCACGTAGCGCTGCCCGACCATTCCGTCGAACGGCGCGGTGACCTCCGCGTCGCGCTGCGCGCGCTGGGTCTCGCCGAGTCGCGCCGCGGCGCCGTCCGCGCGCGAACGCGCCAGCTCGAGGGCCGTCTCGGCCTGGTCGAGCTGCGCCTTCGATGCGACGTTGCTCTTGAAGAGCATCCGCATGCGCTCCGCGGCGCGAACCGCCTCGACCAGCGCGGCCTTCGCCTCGGTGGCGCCCGCGGCGGCGACCTTCACCTCGAGGTTGCGCCGCTCCGGGTCGATCTCGAGCACCCGCTCGCCGCGCGCGGCGTGCGCACCGTCCTCGACGTAGAGCGCCGTGATGCGGCCGCCGACTTCCGCAGCGATCGTGGCGTGATTGGGCGAAACCATCTCGCCGGTCGCTTCGATCCGGTCCTCGAGCTCGACCGCGACGGCGTCCGCGATCGCGACCGGCGGAGCCTGCACGGTCTTCGGTTGCTCGCCGCCGCCGCAGGCGGGCGCGAGCGGAACGAGCGCGAGGACCACGAGCGAGAGGCGGAGCTTCATCGGGGGGACCTTTTTTCGCCGTCCGGGCGCACGATGCCGCGCAGCATCGCGTCCAGAGCGACATCGGAGAGGTTCTTCGACCACGGATACGTCGGATTGCCGATCTGCAGCGAGATCAAGCCGTGCAGCAGCGCCCAGAGCGACTGCTGCGCGGCGTCGAGGTCATCGGTGTAGAGGCGCCCCGCGGCCGCGAGCGCCTGCAACGGGACCGACATGATCACGCGCGTCTCGTCGGCCGCGCGCACGACGCGCGGCTCCTGTCCGTCGCGCGCGCCGCGCATCATCAGCTGATAGAAGGCTTGATTCCCGTGCGCGAAGCGCAGGTACGCGCGCGCGTGCTCGCGCATGTTCGCGACGTGATCGGGACCGAGCCGGACACGCCGCACGCGCTGCAGAAGGCGCGAGAAGCGCTCCTCGAGCAGGGCCGCGATCAGGCCGTCCTTGTCGTGGAAATAGTGGTATATCGTGGGCGCCGTGAAGCCGCAGCGCGTGGCCAGCTTGCGGATCGAGAACAGCTCGATGCCGTCCTCGAGCAGGATGGCCTCGGTCGCGTCGAGGATCGTGCGTCGGGCCTCCTCGCGATGGCGCGAGCGGCGGATCTCGGAGGGGTGCGGTTCCATGGAACGGTGTGCAAGGCCTATAACGGCGTTAGGTCCGTCGGCGAAGGTTTATCGCAGAACCGGGCCCCGCGTCAAAACGGCCGAGGAGTAGCCCCGCCGTGCCGCTCGAGCTGACCGCGCGCGCCCGCGCCTCGCGCATCTCGCCGATCCGCAGCATGACGGTCGAGTCGGCGCGCGTCGGCGGCATCAACCTCGCGCAGGGCGTCTGCGACACGCCCGTGCCCGAGGCGGTCCGGCGCGCGGCGCAGGAGGCGATCGAAGCGGGATTGAACAGCTACGCGCGCTCCGAGGGCCTGGTGGAGCTGCGCACGGCACTGGCTGCGAAGATGCGCCGGGACAACGCGCTCGACTACGACCCCGAGCGCGAGATCGTCGTCACCAGCGGCGCGACCGGCGCGTTCTACGTCGCGTGCCAGGCGCTGCTCGAGCCGGGCGACGAGGTGATCCTGTTCGAGCCGTACTACGGCTACCACCGCAACACGCTCGAATCGCTCGGCGCCGTTCCGGTGTACGTGACGCTCCAGGGCCCGGACTTCGCGCTGCCGCTCGACGGGCTCGAGCGTGCGCTCACGAAGCGCACGCGTGCGATCGTGCTGAACACCCCGGGAAATCCGTCGGGCAAGGTGCTCACCGCGAGAGAGCTCGAGCGGCTGGGCGATCTCGCGCACGCCCGCGACCTGTTCCTGTTCACCGACGAGGTCTACGAGCACTTCGTCTTCGACGGGCGCAAGCACGTGAGCCCCGCGTCGTTGCCGGGACTTCGCGGCCGCACGATCACCATGAACGCGCTCTCGAAGACCTTCGCCGTCACCGGCTGGCGGATCGGATGGATCGCGGCGGAGCCGCGCTTCGCCGCGGCCTTCGCGCACCTGCACGATCTGGTGTACGTCTGCGCGCCCACACCACTTCAGCTGGCCTGCGCGCGCGGGCTCGAGAAGCTCGACCCGGAGTACTACGCCGCGATCGGCGCGGAGTACCAGCGCAAGCGCGACCAGCTCGCCGCGGCGCTGGGCGACGCCGGTCTCACGCCCTGGATTCCGCAGGGCTCGTACTTCGCGCTCGCCGACATCGCGAAGCTGCCCGGAGCCACCGGGGACGAGAAGGCGCTCGCGCTCCTGCGCGCGTGCGGCGTCGCGTGCGTTCCCGGCACGGCCTTCTGGCGAGACGGCGACGCGCACCGGATCGGCCGCTTCTGCTTCGGGAAGACGGACGCGGACCTCGACGAGGCCTGCCGGAGGCTCAGAAACCTGCAGGTTTGACGGTTTCTTCCGCCTCGCCTAGGCTGCGTCCGCGTCCAGCCCCCGAGGTGTCCTTGCCCCTCTCCCCCCGAGCCACCGCTGCGCGCCTG
>CAZMKX010000075.1:0-10495 GCA_964566375.1 uncultured Myxococcales bacterium | reverse complement strand
ACCGCTGCACGCACGCGGGCATCTTCGAGAACAACCAGGGCGTGCGCTGGCACTGGGACGGCGTGACCCTGCCGGCGTACGACGACCCGGCGAAGATCCCGCTCGTCGACGATCCGGGCCTCGCTCCGCTCCTCGCCGTCGATCACCAGATCGACTACCAGCCCGGTACGCGGCGCGCGCGCGGCGCGGTGATCACGAAGACGGAGCTCGACGGCACCGTCAACGCGATCACGCTCGAGCCGCTGCTCTGCTTCCGCATGAAAGGCATCGGTTACTCGCACCCGGTCTGGGGCCACGGCAAGTGGAAGGGCGAGCTCGCGCTCGCCGGCGAGTCCTGGAAGACGGCGGACCTCGACGAGAACGCGCTCGAGAACCAGCACATCCAGCAGGTCATGCGCGCGCGAAACGGGAACGACGTCGGCATCGGGGTGCTCGAGCAGATCTGCATCGGTCCGCATCCGAAGTACGGCTTCAAGAGCTTCCTCGACCCGGCCTGAGTCGCTCAGCGGACCGGGCTGTTCAGCCAGAGCCGCTCCGCGACGGCGTTCTGTCCGAGGATGCTCGGGTGGAAGCAGTCGCTGCCGTTGATCTCGTCGGGGCCGAAGTGGAGCGTGCCGACCGAGGTGGACGACTCGCCCGAGTACTCCGCGACCACACGCAGTCCGCGCGGGTTCTGTCCGTTCGCGTTCGACGCGTAGTCGGCGGCCGTCTCGACGAGGATCTCGTTGTAGCGCCGCTGTCGCGCGGCGATCGCGGCGAGGCGGAACGCCTGCGTCTCGCCACTCAGACTGCCGGGATCGGTGGCGATGCGACAGATGTCGAAGACTTCCCAGGCGAGCTCGCAGTCGACGTCGGACTCCGCGTCCTGCTTGGCGAGCCCCGCGGCGACCAGGTCCTGCACGCGCGGCACGCTGCCGAGATAGATCGCCGCGCCGTCGGGCAGCCCCGCGGTGAGGGCGTCGAGCCCGAGCTCCACCGCTTCGCGAAACTCCGCGTCGGTGAAGAGCGGCCGGCCGCAGTGTCCGGCCTGTGCGCAGTCGCGGCTGCAGATGTCGTTTCCGCCGAGCAGGACGACCGCGAGGTCCGGCGCCGGGCTCTGCGCGAGGATGCGATCGGCCTGGATCGAGAAGCTGTCGCTGCCTCCGCGCATGCGCGCGCCGGTCGCTGCGGCCGAGCCGTTCGCCGAGATCGCGACGTCGAAGAAGCGGTAGCGGTCGAGCAGGCTGAAGACGTCCGACGAGCTCCCGTTGAAATACGAGTACTGCGGCTGCTCCGTTCCGCCGAGCACGCAGTCGAGCAGACACGAGAAGCCCAGGTTGCACTCGCAGCTCGCCGCGAACGCGCGCGTGATGCTGTCCCCTGCAACCGCCATTCGCCCCGGAAGCTCTCCGGCGCCGACGAACGCGCGACAGACCGGCAGAAGCGCTGCGGATCCGGCCAGGGCGGCGCGCATCCGCGCGACGTCGGCGACGTCGCAGTCCATCGAGCCGCCGACGACGCTGCACTTGGCGACGTCCGCCACGCCCGGTGCAAGGCCAGCGAGCGCGCGCCGTAGCACCGCGACGTCGGCGAGGTCGAAACGGCCGCTGCCCTGCGTGTCGCCGCACTCGCAAGCGTCGCCGACATCGTTCTGCGGAACGCTCGCGTCGAGCTGCCCGGGATTCGCGACGAACGGGCAGTTGTCGAAGACGTTCGAACGCCCGTCGCCGTCGAAGTCGGCGGCCGTCTGCGCGATCGAGGCGCGCGCGGCCCAGACGACCCCGAGGATCACGAGGATCGGAAGGGCGGTGCGTGTCACGCGGCCCGCGCCATAACCCGGAACACCGCCTGCGGCTCGGAGAAGCCCTTGAGCGCGAGCTCTCCTGCGGGCTCGGTGATGATCCGGTCGCGAAGCTCGCTGCGCACGCGCGCCGAGATCAGGATCTGGCCGCCGTCGGCCGCGTCGGCGAGCCGCGCCGCGACGTTCGTCACGTTCCCGATCACGCCGTAGTCGCGGCGGCCTTCGTAGCCGATGAAGCCGCAGCTCGCGTAGCCCGTGTGCACGCCGATGCAGAGGTCGATCGGATAGCCGCGCAGGAGCCAGCGCTCGCGCAGGCGGGCGACGGTCTCGCGCATGTCGAGCGTCATGCGCACGGCGCGCTCGACGTGGTCGGGCTGCTCGAGCGGGTCGTTGAAGAAGACCATGAACCCGTCGCCGGTGAAGCGCTCGAGCGTTCCTTCGTGCGCGAGAACGTGCGCGCCCATCGCCGCGTGGAACTCGTTCAGCGTCTCCGCCACCTCCTCCGGCTCGACCGAATCCGAGAACGCCGTGAAGCCGTCGAGGTCGGCGACCACGACGGTGACGGGCTTGCGCTTGCGCTCGAGCGCCTGCGCGCCGCCCCGCGCCATGACCTGATCGATCACCGCAGCGGGAAAGAAGCGCTTCAGGTCGGAGAAGTCGCTCTCGCGTTCGCGCAGCCGCGTCAGTGCCTGCGCGCGCTCGATCGACTCCCAGGCCTGCTGGACGAGCGTGCCCACCACGTCGAACTCGAACGCCTCGTACGGCTCGTCCGCCTCGCGCGGGCCGAGCGCGAGCACGCCGACGGCGTTCCGCTTGTCGTCGAGCATCGGCACGACGACGTCCGCACCGAGCAGGTCGAGCTCCGAGAGAAGCTCCGCGCGCACGTTCTCGAATTGCGGCTCCAGCGCGACACCCGCACGTGTCAGCTCGTTCTTCGTCACGCGCAGCATGCGGAAGAGGGTCGAGTCGGGGCGGAGCTTCTCGGGCGCGGGCGGCTCGAGGCCGTGCGCTGCGACGTGCAGGCGGTCGTCCACGGTGCCCGGAAAGAGGACCGCCACGGAGCTCCGCGCGTCGATCAGGCGCTCGCCCATCCGCGCGAGCACCTCGAGCACGCCGTCGACGTCGCCGCGCGCCGCCAGCTCGCGGCCGGTGCTGCGCACGAGCTCCGGCAGGCGCGAGCGCTTGGGGTAGAGCCGCGCGTCGAGCCGCGCGCTGTAGCTCGGCCACAGATAGAGCACGGGCAGGAGCAGCAGCGCGACCGCCCACGGGCTCAGCGCCGACAGCCAGACGGCGATCGAGGTCAGCGCGAGCACCGCTCCGCCGTAGAACACCGCGCGCCGCACGGCCACACGCGCGTTCAGCAGCTCGGCGCGGAGCGTGATTCGCGCGATCGCGAAGAAGAAGATGCCGAGCAGCCAGTACGCGAGCCGGACGTCGATCGAGAGCCAGCGCAGGCCGATCTGCAGGAACAGCGCGACGCCGAGCGGCACGAAGCCGACCAGCGTTCCCATCAGGAGGATGCGCGCGCGCTGGCGCACGAGCGGCTCCCTTGCCTTCGCGGAGAGATAGCCGGAGCGTCCGACCAGCACGAAGATCGAGACCATCAGCGTGCCCAGACCCACCGTCCGCGAGAGCTGCCCGAGCGTCGGATCCTGCGTCTGGTACGCGGCCAGGCTCAACAGCGAGAGCAACGCGCCGAGGCCGTAGATCGCGACGACCGGCGCGGCGCCCGCGGCCAGCCGCCGGTACACCAGCGGCAGCGCGAGTGCGACGTGCAGCGGCGCGACGTAGACGAAGCCGGAGAGCGCGCTGAAGTAGAGCGGACGCACGATCGCGTCGGGTCCCTGCGGCACGTAGAGCGTCTCGAGCGCGCCGCCGGAGAGACACGTGATCGACAGCAGTGCCCAGCTGCTCGCTTCCCACGGCCGGAGCAGGAACGTGCCGATGCCGAGCGCGGCGAGCAGGAGCCCGATGATGTCGATCGCGCCTTGCGTGTAGAGCGCGTCGGCCGCGCGCCACTCGCGCACCGGGATCTCGATCTCGCGGACCTCTCCGCCGGGTCGCTCGAAGCGGACCACGTTCTTCGCGCCGGGCTCGCGCGCGAGCCCCTCCGAGCGCTGGATCCACGACCACTCGCTCGGATGGGCGACACCGTTCAGGCTCAGGACGCGCCCGCCGTAGCGAAGCCCGGCGTCGGCGGCGTCGGCACGCGTCGGAAAGATGAAGTCGCCGTTCAGCCGGAAGCCCGGATCCGGCTGGCCGATCCGCTCGAACTTGTCCGCGATCGCGATCCCGAGGCCGAACGTGAAGGCCGACAGGAGGAGCAGGAAAAGCGCCAGCTGCGTCGGCGTACCGTTCCTGAACCTGCGGCGCGTCGGCATGTCTGCAGTCTAGAGGACTCGGGGGCGCTAGAGAATCTTCCGGTACTGGATGAAGCCCGAGCGCTCGGCGATCCGGTCGTACAGCAGGCGCGCGGTCGCATTGGTCTCCTGGGTGAGCCACCACACGCGCGAGCAGCCGAGCCGCGCGGCTTCGGCGTAGACGTGCTCGATCAGCCGGCGACCGTGACCCCCGCCGCGCACGTCCGGGGCGACGAACAGATCCTGCAGGTAGCAGTAGTCCGCGACCGTCCAGCAGCTGCGGTGCTCGATGTAGTGCACGAAGCCGACGATGCGCGCACCGTCGAGGGCGAATGCGCCGTGCATCGGCTCGTTCGCGTCGAGCAGGCGCTGCCAGGTCACGCGGCTCGTCTCGAGCGGCAGGTCGACCTGGTAGAACTCCTGGTAGCCGCGCCAGAGCGGAACCCAGGCGTCGAAGTCGGCGGGCCCGAACATGCGGATCGCGTGCGCGCTCATGAGAGGCTCCCAGAGAGACGCTTGGTGACGAAGAGCGTGGGTGACTCCCAGCCGGCGAAGCCGAAGTCGCGATACAGACGCTTTGCTCCCGCATTGGAGTCGTGCACCTCGAGCGTCATCTTCACGCAGCCGCGCGCGCGAGCCCGCCGCTCGGCCTCGTCGAGAAGCGCGCGTCCCAGGCCGCGCCCGCGGTGCTCCGGCAGCACGGCCAGGTCGTGCACGTTCAGGAACGGGCGACCCGCGAAGGTGGAGAAGCCCGTGAAGCAGACTGCGGCGCCAACGGGCTCGCCGTCGACGCACGCGAGCAACACGAAGGTGTGTGGGTGCTGGCGCAATCCCGGCACGAGCGCGGCGCGCGCCTCCTCCGGGAGCGGTGCGTTCTGCCCGCCGGGTCCACGCGCGTAGGAATCGAGGATCGCGAAGAGTGCGTCTCCGTCGCGCGGGTCGTCGAGGTCCGCGTCGCGGATCACGACCTTCGCCCGATCGGCGCTCATCGCTGCATCCCCTCGTGCTTGGCCAGGTACGGCTGCAGGTCCGGCGCGAACGCCTCGTGGACGCGCAGGCGGTCGAGGAGGGCGAACGCGCGCGGGTGGTCGGCGCGGATCGCGTCGTGGAGGACCGGCGAGAGCCCGGCCGCGCCGAGCACCGCGCGCCGCCCGTGCTCGTTCGAGAACAGCGCGAGCTCGCACGCGAACGCGATGTCGGCGAGCGTCACGTCCGCGCCGACGAGGTAGGCGCGATCGGGCGAGAGCGCGCGATCGATCCCGGCCGCGTAGACGGAAAAGGCGTCGCGCGCGCGCCCGTGCACGTCGGCCGTGAGCGAGTCGTTCATCAGCGCCAGCAGATACAGCTGCGCATCGCGCGCGAAGACCAGGCTCGCGTCGAGGAAGGCGTCGATCCGCGACGCCTCGTACGCGTCTCGGCCGTAGAGCGGGAAGCGCTTCTCGCCCAGACGCGCGACCGCGCGCATGATGCTGTTCGACTCGAAGATGCCCGTGCGCCCGTCGGGGCTCCAGGCGGCGGGAACCGTTCCGAACGGCTGCGTCTCGAGAAACGCGGCGCTCTTGTGCAGCGTCCCGCTGAAGCCGACGCGTCCCGTTGCGGTGTCGGACGAGGCGGCGCGCTCCGCTTCCGAGAGCGGTCGCGCGTCGAAATCCCAGAGCCAGCTCGGGAGCTCGCCCGGCTTCGCGCCGCGAACCTCGACGTCGACGCCGCAGAGCCGCGCCGCGATCGTCGCCTTCCAGATGCGCGGGTTCGGCAGGTAGGAGAAGATCCGCAGCTCGGCCACGGCTCACCAGGTCTCGCGGAAGGGGCGGACTTCCACGTTGAACGACCAGGCGCTGCGGTCCTGGTGCGCGACGTGCCAGATCTCGTCGGCGATCGCCGCCGGCTGGATGAAGAACTCGGTCGGCGCATCGGGCCAGCGCTTGCGCGTCCACGCCAGGTCGATCACCGCGTCGATCACGACGTACGCCACGTGCACGCCTTTCGGGCCGAGCTCGCGCGCCATCGATTCGGCGAGGATCCGCTGCGCGGCCTTGGTCGGCGCGAAGCCCGCGAAGCTCGCCTTGCCGCGCAGCGCCGAAGTGTTTCCGCTCGCGACGATCGCCCCTTCCCCGGCCTCGATCATCGCGGGCGCGAGCCGGCGCGCGAGGTGCAGGAGCGCCATCACGTTCACCTGGAAGTTCTGGTTCAGGACCTGCGGGTCGATCTCGAGGAAGCTCCCGAACGCGCCGCCTACGGCGTTGTGGACCAGGACCTTCGGCACGCCGAGCTCGCGCTCGACCGCAGCGAGCGTCGCTTCGAGCTTCGCGACGTCGGTGACGTCGCAGGGGTAGGCGCGCGCGCCGGGGATCTCGCGCTCGAACGTCTCGAGCCGCCCGGCGTTCCGCGCCAGCATCGCCACCGCGTATCCGCCCGACGCGAAGCGCCGCGCGACCGCGGCTCCCGTGCCCGGTCCGACGCCCGTCACGACCGCGACCGGCTTCTCCGACCTCGCCGGCGCGCTCAAAAGCTCTCCTTGAACGGTCGGACGTCGAGCTCGTGCGTCCACGCGCTCGCGTCCTGGTGCGCGAGGAACCAGAACGCGTCGGCGATCGCGGACGGCTTCAGCAGATCCTCGTCCTTCGCGTTCGGCATGACCGCGCGCAGCGCAGGCATGTCGATCCCGCCGTCGACGTTCACGTAGGCGACGTGGACGCCTTTCGGCTGCAGGTCGCGCGCCAGCACCTGCGCGAGCCCGCGCACGCCGAACTTCGCCGAGCCGAATGCCACCGAGTTGGGGCCGGGCTTCACGCCCGCGGTCGCGCCCGTGATCAGGATCGAGCCGTGTCCGCGCGCGAGCAGCTCCGGCGCGACCTGACGCGCCCACAGGAACGCGCCGAGCGTGTGCAGGCGCCAGGTCTCCTCGAAGACCTCCGGGGTCGTCTCGAGCAGCCGGCCGAACGGCCGCCGGCCGCCGTTGTAGATCAGCACTTCGACGGGTCCGAGCTCGCGCGTGATGCGTTCGTGCGCCGCGGCGATCTGCGTCGCGACGGTCGCGTCGCTCTGCAGCGCGAGCGCGATCCCGCCCGCGGCCGTGATCTCGCCTGCGACCTTACCGGTCACGCCGGGGCTCCGAGCGACCAGCGCGACCTTGTACCTCTCGGCGAAACGCCGCGCGAGCGCCGCGCCGAGACCCTCACCCACGCCGACCACCACTGCCACCGGCTGCGGAGCATTCTCGCTCATGGACGCATCACCCCCTGCGGCTCGTGCTGCGCTCAGTTCGGGCAGAGCGGGGGAGAGGGTACGTAGCGACCGGCGACCCAGCAGCGCGGGTTGTCGGGGTACGGGTCCACCAGGACCGGTCCGAGCCTGGCCTTCCCGCTCGGCACGGGGCTCGGCGGCGTCGGGACCGTGAAGTCCGGCGCGCGCGGCGGGCCGGGCTCGATCTCGACGGAGGTCGGCGGAGGCTCGGGCGCCGCGGCTTCACCCGCGGCCCGCTCGAGCACCTTCTCGGACGGCTGCGTTCGGATGGGCGGCGTCGACGTCTGGGCGCGCGCCGCCACCGCGAGCACGAGCGCGAGGATCGCCGCGCCGGCGATCACCAAGCGGGGTCGGGGCCGCGACGACATGATCTCCTCCGGGCAGCAATCACCGTGCCGTGAAGCGCGAGCTACGGTGCTCGAGTCACGGCCGCGCGGTTGCGCGATTCTACACTCCGCGAAGGTTCGCACGGCGCTCATCGGTACGCCGCCGCCTGCATTCCGTACAGCTCCGCGTACTGGCCGCCTCGCGCCATCAGCGCGTCGTGCGTTCCCGTCTCGACCACCCGCGCGCCGTCGAGCACGACGATGAAGTCGGCCATGCGAACGGTGCTGAAGCGGTGCGAGACCAGCAGGGTGATGCGGTCTCCGCGGAGCGCCGCCGCGTAGCGCTCGAAGAGGGCGTGCTCGGTCTCGGCATCGAGCGCCGCAGTGGGCTCGTCGAGCACGAGCAGAAGCGGCCGCTCGCGCATGAAGCCGCGGGCGAGCGCGAGCTTCTGCCACTGGCCGAAGGAGAGATCGACGCCCTCGGGCCAGGTGGGGCCGAGCTGGGTCTCGAGCCCCGAGGCGAGCTGTGCAACGACGTCGTCGGCGCCCGCGCGCAGGACCGCCGACGCCACCGCCCCGGCGTCGTCGGCGCGGGGCAGATCGCCGACGCCTACCGACTGTCGTGCGCGCAGCTCGAAGCGGAAGAAGTCCTGGAACGCGCCGGCCAGGCGCTCGCGCCACGTCTCCGCCGGCATTCGCGCGAGCTCTTCGCCGTCGACGAGGATCCGGCCACGCGTCGGCGTGTAGAGCCGGCAGAGGAGCTTCACGAGCGTGCTCTTGCCCGCGCCGTTCTCGCCCACGATCGCGACCACGGAGCCGGCCGAGAGCTCGAGGTTCACGTCCTCGAGCACCAGGCGCTCGGTTCCCGGATACGCGAACGAGACGTGCTCGAAGCGGATTCCGCTCGCGATGCGCGCGGGAACCGCGCCGTCGGCATCCTGTGCGAGCGAGGCCGCGTAGTCCTCGAGCCACGCCATGCGCACCGAGCCGTCGAGCCAGATCCCGCGCAGGAAGCCGATCTCGCCGACGGTCGCCGCGATGTAGGCCGACAGGCGCGAGCCGGCGGCGAGCACGAGCAGGACGTTCCCGGGCGAGACGGGCTCGGCGGTCGCGACGAGCACGACCGCGCCGACGTAGGCTGCGCCGAAGATCGCCCAGCCGAGCGCATGCCACGCCGCGCTCGCGAAGCGCGCGCGCGCGAGCGGCGCGTACCAGCGCTCCCAGGCCGCGCGCCGCTGCGTCACCAGCCGCTCGCCGATGCGAGTCACGCGGACTTCCTTGCCCGGCGGCGCCGTCGTGGCGATGTCGAAGAGGTGTCGCGCGAGCCGGCTCGCCGACGCGCCGCGCTCCTCGATCACGCGCTCCACTCCGGGCCGCCACGTGGCCGTCAGCACCGTCGGGAGCGCGAAGATCGCGAGCAGCGCGAGCGCCGGATGGATCGAGACGAGCAGTGCGAGCGTCACGCCCAGGCGCAGAATCCAGCCGCAGGTCGTGAACAGCGACATGTACATGTGATCGAGCACGAAGACCTGGTTGCGCAGCACGCTCAGCCGATCGAGATACTCGGGCCGCTCGTGGTGCGCGATCGTGGCGACCGAGGCCTGCAGTGCCGCGACGTGCGATTCGAGCGCGATCGTGACCTGGTCCCGGAAGCGGCGTTGCGTGCGGTCGCTGATCACGCGCAGGAACCAGGTGGCGGCGGCGGACACGCCCAGACCGGCGCACGCGCCGAGCACGAGCCCGCGATCTCCTTCGAGCACGCCGTCGGCGAGGAACTTGAACCAGAGCGCGAGCAGCGCGTCGGGGAGCGCAGCGAGCAGCGACAGGCCGAACGCCACCGAAAGCAGAAGCGGCTCGGCTCGGTAGCCGCGCACGAGCGCGCGCCACATCGAGCGCAACGCCGGCGGCAGCGGAACCTCAGTCGAGGGCATCGAGGCTCACCTCGGCCTCGGCCTCGCCGCCGAAGCGGGATGCCTGCAGGTCGAACATGGTGCGGTAACGGCCGCCGAGTGCCATCAGCTTGTCGTGGGTGCCGAGCTCGACGACCGCGCCGCGTTCGAGCACGCAGATGCGGTCCGCGTGGCGCACCGTCGAGAAGCGGTGCGAGATCAGGATCGTCGTCGTGTGGCGTGTGGCGCGGAGAACGCGCTCGAAGATCTCGGCCTCGCCGCGCACGTCGAGCTGCGCCGTCGGCTCGTCGAGCAGCACCACGCGCGCCCCGAGCCGGACCGCGCAGAGCGCGCGCGCGAGCGCGATCCGTTGCCATTGACCGCCCGAGAGATCGGTTCCGCCCGGATAGCCGCGCGCGAGGATCGTGCCGAGATCGGCGAGCCCGGTGGCGCCGGCCTCGGCGAGCGCTTCGCGGATCCGCTCGTCGGGCGCGCCGCCGGGCGCGACGTTGTCGCGCAGCGGGAGCTCGAAGCGGACGAAGTCCTGGAACACCGCGGTGACGCGCGCGCGCCATTCGTCGAGCGCGAGCGTGCGCAGATCGACGCCGTCGACCTCGATGCTTCCCGACTGCGGGTCGTACAGGCGACAGAGCAGCTTCGCGAGCGTCGTCTTGCCCGCGCCGTTCTGTCCGACGATCGCGAGCGACGTTCCGGCGGGGATCGTCAGGTCGAAGCCCGAGAGCACGCGTTCGCCCGTCGCCGGATACGCGAACGAGACGTCGCGGAAGCGGATCTCGCGCGCGGGCAGGCCCGCGGCCGAGGCATGCCCTTGCGGCAGCGCTCCCGCGCGCGCCATCGCGTCCTGCAGGCGGAGCACGGCGGCGGCGGGCGCGGCCG
>CAZMKX010000074.1:0-10532 GCA_964566375.1 uncultured Myxococcales bacterium | reverse complement strand
GCGATCTGGATGCTCGAGTCCGACAGCATCTCCGCGATCTTCTGATCCGAGAGCGGATTGCGCGTGTCCTCGTTCTTGATGATCTGCAGGATCTTCTCCTTCACCGACTCCGAGGCGATGCCCTCGCCGTCGCCGGTGCGGATGCTCGAATTGAAGAAGAACTTCAGCTCGAAGAGCCCGTGCGGCGTCTGCGCGTACTTGGCCGTGGTCACGCGCGAGACCGTCGATTCGTGCATGCCGATGTCGTCCGCCACGTCGCGCAGGTTCAACGGCCGCAGGTGCTCGGGCCCCTTGTCGAAGAACTCCCGCTGGAAGCGGATGATCGACTCCATCACCTTCACGATCGTGCGCTGCCGCTGGTGGATGGACTTGATCAGCCAGATCGCCGAGCGCAGCTTCTCGCGCACGTACTCGCGCGTCTCCTTGGCCTCGCCGCCCTTGTTCGCGAGCACCTCGCGGTAGGCTGCGGACACGCGCAGCTTCGGCATGCCGTCCTCGTTCAGCACCACGTGATACTCGTCGCCGAGCTTGTGGACGTAGATGTCCGGGGTGATGTACACGGGCTCCTCGCCCGCATACTGGCGGCCGGGGCGAGGCTCGAAGCCCGCGATCAGCTTCGCGGCCGCGGCGACCTCTTCGACCGGCACGTTCTCGACGCGCGCGATGCCGCGGAAGTCGTGCTTCTGCAGCCCGTCGATGTGGTCCTTCACCATGCGCAGCGCGAGGCCGTCGGTGATTCCGGCGACGCGCATCTGGATCAGCAGACACTCCTTGAGGGTGCGCGCCGCGACACCGACGGGGTCCAGCTCCTGCACGCGCGCGAGCACGCGTTCGACGACCTCGATCTCGCAATGGACCTCGGCCGCGATCGCGTCGAGCTCCTCCTGCAGGTAGCCATCCTCGTTCAGGTTCCAGACGATCTGCATGGCGATCTCGCGCTCGAGCTCGGTCATCTCGAGGAAGCCGATCTGCCACACGAGGTGATCGGTGAGCGAGGTCGCGGGTGTCAGGTTCGCGTCGATCGCCGGCCGGTCGTCGTCGCCGCGCGACAGGCTCGTCTGCGGCCGCGACTCCATGTAGTTCTCCCAGTCGAGATCGCCGACGATGTCGTCGGTGCTGGGCGTCGCGGTCTCGGCCTCGGGCGGAGCGTCGGGCTTCGCGGTGTCGGAGAGCGCGAGCTCCGACTCGTTCTCGTCGCCGCCGACCTCGTGAACCGGCGTCTCCTCGTCGAGGGACTCCTCGAGAACCGGGTTCTCGACCAGCTCCTGCTGGATCGTGTTCACGAGCTCGAGTCGCGAGAGCTGCAGCAGCTTGATCGCCTGCTGCAGCTGCGGCGTCATGACGAGCGATTGCGAGAGGCGGATCGATTGCTTGAGCTCGAGGGCCATGGCTACAACCTGAAGTTCTGGCCGAGGTAGATTTCGCGCACGGTCGGGTCCTCGGCGATCTCGGCGGGCGCGCCCTCGCGAATGATGCGCCCGTCCTTGATGATGTAGGCGCGGTCGCAGATCGCCAGCGTCTCGCGCACGTTGTGGTCGGTGATGACGATTCCAATCCCGCGCTCGCGAAGCTGCGCGATGATCTTCTGGATGTCGATCACCGCGATCGGGTCGATGCCCGAGAAAGGCTCGTCGAGCAGCATGAAGCGCGGGTCGAGGACGAGCGCGCGCGTGATCTCGACGCGCCGCCGCTCGCCGCCGGAGAGCGTCGCGCCCTTCTGCTTCCGCTTGGAGAGCAGGTCGAGCTCGGCGAGCAGGTCGCGCGCGCGTTCCTTGCGCTCGCGCCGGCCGAGATCCAGCGTCTCGAGGATCGCCAGGACGTTCTCCTCCACGGTCAGCTTCCGGAAGATCGACGGCTCTTGCGGGAGGTAGGTGATGCCCTTCCGCGCCCGCTTGTACATCGGCAGATCGGTGATTTCCTCCTCACCCAGGTAGACCCGACCCGAGGTCGGCCGCACACGCCCGACGATCATGTTGAAGGTCGTCGTCTTGCCCGCGCCGTTCGGCCCGAGCAGCCCCACGACTTCACCGGGGCCGACCGCGAGGCGAACGTCGCGGACGGCCTCGCGCGCGCCGAACTTCTTGAACAGGTCACGCGCGTGCAGGGTGGGACTCATCCGCCCGCCGCCTTCGGCTCGGCCGCCTTCGGCGCGTCCGGCTTGTCGCCGGGCCGTTCGCGCACGCGGATCAGCACGTCGCCGACGGCGCGCACCGTCCCCTTGCACAGGTCGAAGTAGATTGCGTTGGCCTCGACGTCGTCCGCACCCCGGCGCAGCGTCGCGCGCGTTCCGACGCTCTTGCACTCGGCCGTGCAGGCGACGTTGTCGACGGACGCCTCGCTGCAGCGCGCCTGGTTCGCGCCCTGCGTGATGACGACCGAGCCGCGCGCGGTGATGCGATCGGGCCGGCCGCCCGCGCTCTGCGGATAGACGGCCTCGAGCCAGTCGCACGCCAGGCTCATGTCGCCCTGGCTCGCGCGCACGTTCTTGCTGAAGACGACGCTCTCCTGCCCTGCCTCCGTCTTCGCGCCCTCGGCCTCGTCGGACGTGATCACGAGCTCCGCGTTCGGCGTGAAACGCAGGCCGAGGCGCTCGGCCGCGTCGCCGGACGACTTCTTCTCCTCCGCCTTCGGCGGCGTCGCCTGCTGGGCGGAGGCGTGCTGCGCGACCGCCGACCCGAGCGCGAGCACAAGCGCGGACAGAAGCAGGGCCGGTCGCAGCATCAGCGCGGCACCACGCGGGCCTTCACGGCCCCGATCAGGCGCAGTCGGCGCTGCTCGAGACCGAGGTTCATGCCGTCGGCGCGCAGGACCAGGTTCGAGCGCCGCAGCTCGACCGGCGTGGAGCTCACGAGCTCGCGCCTGGCGGCCAGGTAGCGAACCTCGTCGGTGGCGAAGCGCTCGCCCTCCTGCGCGGAGCCGACGACTCCGCCGCTGAGCTCGAAGTCGTCGCCGTCGAGCTTGAACTCGCCGAGCGGCGCTGCGACCTCGATCCGGCCTCGCGTCCCTTCCGAGAACGAGAGCTTCACGTCGCGCAGCTCCGCCGTGCGCCCGACCATGTCCACGCGCGCGTTCTCCGCGGTGACGGACAGATCGCGAAGCTCACCGCGGTAGCCCTCGAAGACCACGCCGGTGAGCTCGGCCGGGGGAAGGCTCGGCAGCCCGCTCCCCGCTCCACTCGTGGCCAGCACGTCGATCCCGTTGCTGCAACCCGCGCACCACAGACCGAGCGCGAGCGCGGCGAGCGATCCCGCCCGCCGCGTTCGACCCTGCACCCTGCGATCGTCTTCGCGCTGCACAAGCAAAAACCATACCGCGCGATCGCGACGGGCGCCGCTCTCGCGTCAGTCCTGCTCGGGTTGGGCCGGATCGGCGGGCGTGGGAGCGCCGTCGGGAAGGGGCTCCGCGTTCGCCGCGCGGACGTCGACGGCGTCCTCGGGAATCGTGCGTACACCGAAGAGCGTTCGCATCGGCTCGTGCTGTCCGATCCACCACGCGGGATGAAAGATCAGCGTGTCGAGAATCACGCCGACCGGGTGAAGCGCGTAGGCGGCGACGCGCAGCGGATGCCCGGCGCGCGTCGAGTCGTAGCGCGTGGTTCCCGCCTGCACGGGGAGCCCGACGCAGACGAGCGTGACGACCAGGACGATGACTCGAGCGGACATTTGCGGACCTCTCGCCTCCGGTGGACGGATCGGCCGGCCGGGCGTGCAGCTTGCCCGGCCTGCGTCGGAGGATCTGCCGGAAGTCGGCGGACGTCAATGCTCTCGCGCACTTCGGGCTACCGGGCGCGCATCCCTTCAGGACTCGAGCAGCCCTTCCTGCGCAACGGTCGCGAAGCGCTCGCCGGCGATCGAGACCATCGCTCCGAAGGCGAGCCCGCGCCCGGCGTGTGCCGCCGGGCTGTGACAGTCGAAGACGAACCAGTCGGAGAGGCGCGGCCGGCCGTGCAGCCAGACGGCGTGATCGAGGCTCGCCGGCGGCCGGGATGCCCACTCCAGGCCGTGGGGCCGTCCCGCGGCGCGGAGCAGCGCGCGATCACTCGCATACACGACCAGCGCCGCCTCGAGCAGCGGATCGGCCGGCGCCTCGCCGCGGAGGCGAAGCCAGGCGGAGCGCGTCGCGGGAGAGCGCGCGCCCGGGGCATCCCGCTCGGGCTCGATCACGCGCACCTCGAACGCCTCGCGACTGCGGCGCGTGCGCCCGCTCGCGGCGAGGCGTGCGCGGACGGTCTCCCAGTCCTCGAGGCGGTCGGGGGGCGGCAGCCGCGGCGGCGGATCCTGGTGCGCGACGCCCTCGTGCACGCGGGTGAAGCTCGCGAGCATCTCGAAGATCGGCTTCCCGCCCTGCAGAGCGACCACGCGCCGCGTGCTGAAACGGCGCCCGTCTCGGGTGGGTGCGACCGTGAAGCGGATCTCGGCGTCCTCCCGCCCCGCGCGCAGAAAGTAGGCGTGCAGGGAGTGAAGCGACGCCTGCTCGATTCCGCGCCCGGCGGCCACGACGGCCTGCGCCGCGACGAGCCCGCCGAAGAGCCGGCTGGGCGCGCGCCCCGGGTCGGCAACGAAGGTGCCCGCCCCTTCCGCGCGCAGGTCGAGCCGGCGCAGGAGCCGCTCCGCCGGAGTCTCGTCCGCCTGGCTCATTCGCTCTCGTAGCGGATCTCGAGCACCGTGAACGCTGCGCGGCCGGCGGGCCGGTCGACCACGATCTCGTCGCCGGCCGACTTGCCCATCAGCGTGCGCCCGATCGGCGACTCTACGCTGATCAGGCCGCGCTCGACGTCGCTCTCGTCCGGTCCGACGAGCCGGTAACACACTTCGGTGCCGGCTTCGTCCTCGAGCGTGACCCACGCGCCGAAGAAGACCCGGTCGCGCGCGACCAGCCCCGGCTGCACCACCTCGAGCACGTCGAAGCGCTTGCGCAGGAACTCGATGCGCCGGTCGATCTCGCGCAGTCGCTTCTTGCCGTAGATGTACTCCGCGTTCTCCGAACGATCCCCGAGCGCCGCCGCGGCCGCCACCTCGCGCGTCACGCGCGGACGCTCCACTCGCCAGAGCTGCTCGAGCTCCTCCTGCAGGCGCTTCGCGCCCTCGGGCGTGATGTGGACCTTGCGTGCGAGCGACTGCGCCATCGTGGCCCGAGATAGCGCCCCGGCCTCGCGCCCGCTACCCGATCACGCCCGAAGCGCGCAGCCGCGCGATCTCCTCCACCGCGATGCCCAGCTCGCCGAGCACCTCGTCGGTGTGCTCGCCGAGCGCGGGGGCGTGGCGCGCGATCGCGGCGGGGGTGCGCTCGAAGCGGAGCGGCGGCCGCGGCTCGCGCATGCGGCCCATGCGCGGGTGATCGCTCTCGACGAACGTCCCGTTCGCGCGCACCTGAGGGTCGTCGGGGACGCGCTCGATCGGCCACACGGGACCGCTCGGCACGTCCTCCGCATCGAGCGCCGCCAGAATCTCCGCGACCGACTTCTGTGTCGGCTCGTTGCCCATCTCGGCGATCAAGGCCGCCATGTTCTGCATGCGCGCGGCGGTCGTCGCGAAGCGCGGATCGGTCACCAGGTCCGCGCGGCCCATCGCCCGGAACAGGCCGTGCATCTGGGCATCCGTGATCGCCGCCACCGCGTAGAACCCATCCGCCGCATCCGAGACGCGATACGTCGCGCCCAGCGTCGGCTGCCGCGGCACGGTCGGATCGAGCAGCGTCTCGTTCGCGCCCCCGTCGGGCCAGAGCACCGAGATCGCCGCATCGAGCATGTTGGTGCGCAGGTGCTGCGCGCCCATGCCGCGCTCGCGCGCGAGCAGGGCCGCCGTGATTCCCTGTGCGACGACGAGGGCCGTCAGCTTGTCGCAGATCGCGTTCTTCACGTGCTCGGGGCGGCCGGTCTGCGGGTTGGCCTGAACGCCCGCGAAGCCGGAGATTCCCTGCAGGATGTGGTCGTAGGCCGGCTTGTGCGCGTACGGACCGCCCGCGCCGAACGCGCTGATGGAGACGTAGATCAGCCCCGGCCGGAGCTTGCGCAGCGTCGGCTCGTCGAGTCCCAGGCGTTCGACCACGCCGGGCCGGAAGTTCTGAACGAACACGTCCGCGCGCGCGACGAGCGCGAGCAGGAGCTCCCGCGCGCGCGCCTCGCGCAGGTTCAAGACCACCGAGCGCTTGCTGCGATTGCTGAGCGCCCAGAGCGTCGAGATGCCGCCCTTGCCCGTGCCCAGCCAGCGCATCACGTCGCCCAACCCGGGCGGCTCGACCTTGATCACGTCCGCGCCTTGGTCGCCCAGGATCATCGTGGCGAACGGTCCGGTGATCATGGCCGTGAGATCGACGATCCGATAGCCGTGCAGCGGTCCTGGCATGCCCGGAATTCTACGCGACGCGCGCCTCGGCCTGTGATCCAATCCCGCGCATGACTTGGCGATTCGTCGGACGGATCGGAATCTGCGCCGCCCTGCTGCTCGCCGCGCCGGGCGCGCGCGGCGACGCGCTCGCCTGGAGCGCCGTCGCGAACGAGGACACGATCGAGATCCTCACGCACGACCCGGACGGGGATCTGCGCGAGACGACGGTCTGGGTCGGCGTCGTCGACGGCACCGGCTACGTGCGCACGACCGACTCGCGCTGGCAGGCGAACATCGAGCGCGATGCGAACGTGACCGTGCGCGTCGCGGGGCGCGAGTACGACCTTCGCGCGGAGCGGATCGAGGACGCACCGCTGCGCGCGCGCGTGAACGAGGTCTTCCGCGCGAAGTACGGCTTCACCGACCGGCTTCTGTCGTGGTTCGGGAACGACGGCGGCAAGGTCTGCTTCGCGCTCGTGCCGCGCTCCGCGGGCCCGTAGCGGTGGAGAGAGGCGACGCGATCCGCGAGGACGCGCGCGACCTGTCTCTGCTCGCGCGCGCGGACGTGCTGGTCGTCGGGGGAGGCGCCGCGGGCGTTGCCGCGGCGGTGGCGGCCGCGCGCAGCGGCGCACGCGTCGTGCTCGCCGAGGCGACGAGCTCTCTCGGCGGGCTCGCCACGAACGGACTGATCGCGCTCCTGCTGACGCTGGACGACGGCCGGGGGCGGCCGGTGATCGCCGGCCTGTGTCAGGAGCTGACCGAGCGCATGACGGCGCTCGGCGGCGCGATCGCGCCCCCCGCTGCGCACTGGGGGCGCAGCGACCCCGAGCTCGTCGAGCGCTACGCGCGGCTCGGCCTGGTGTGGGGCGGAGCGCGCGCGGACCACGTCGTTCGCTACTCGGTGGCGTACGACCCCGAGGTGATGCGCGAGGTCCTGAACGAGCTCGTGACATCGGCCGGCGTCGAGCTCCTCTTCCACGTCTGGGGGGCGCGCGCGCTGGTCGAGGGGGGACGCATCGCCGCGGTCGCCTTCGAGTCGCGCGCGGGCCGGCAGGCGATCCGCGCCGACGTCGTGATCGACGCGACCGGCGACGGTCACGTGCTGGCCTCGGCGGGCTGCGCGTTCGCGCTCGAGCGCGTGCATCCCTGGCTCTGGTTCCGGATCGGCGGAATCCGCGACGTCGATGCCGCGATCGCGGCGGGCGCGCCGATCTTCCGCACACCGAATCCCGGACAGGCCCTGCTTCCCTGGGGCAGCGTCGCGAAGCTCGACCGCAAGATCGACGCGACGGATCCCCGCGACCTCAGCCATGCCGAGGTCGCCTGCCGCCGGCTGGTGATGGAGGAGTTCCGCGCGCTGCGCGCGCGCTTCGACGAGCTTCGCGACGCGCACCTGTGCGAGATCGCGCGGCTGATCGGGATCACCGAGAGCCGGCGGCTGGTCGGCCGCCGCGTGCTCGCGCGCGAGGACCGGCAGAAGCCCCTTCCGGATGCGATCGCGATCACCGGACACTGGACGAAGTACGGCGCGGTGTACGCGATTCCGTACGGCAGCCTGGTGCCCCGCGAGATCGAGAATCTGCTCGTCACCGGGCGGTGTATCTCCGTCGATCATCAGACGCACAACGCGACGAAGGAGATTCCGCCTGCGCTCGCGACCGGCGAGGCATCCGGCGTGGCCGCGGGCCTCGCGCTCGCGCACGGGGGCCGGGTCTGGGACGTCGAGGTCGCCGAGCTGCAGAACGCGCTGCGCGCGCGCGGCGCGATCGTCGACTACGCCTTCTGAGCGATCACCCGCGAGACGACGAGATTGCGGCCGGTCTCCGCGTCTTCGCCCAGCGACTCGAGGGGCGGCAACGTGTCGAGCAGGGTCTCTAGCGCGCGACGCTGGCCGTCCCCGACCCCGCGGAACTCGAGACCCATCCCCCGCGGACCGTGATCCGCCACGACCTCGGCCTCGAGGACGAGCGGCGCTCCTCCCTCCGCGCCGTACAGGCCGATCGCGATCGACATCCCCTTCTTCAAGCCGGGCTGGCGCGCGATGCGAATGCCGTGCGCGGACAGGTCCTGACCGAGCGCGACGCGGGGCGCGTCGGAGTCGGAGGCCGTCAGTGCCGCGACGCGGCGTCGATAGGCGCGGCGATCGGAACGTCGCCGATCGCGAGGCTGTGAGCCGGCGGTCATGGGCTCCACGGGAACGGCGGTCTCGAGGTGCTTTGCCAGAGCCGAGATCCGCGTCGCGGGATTCGCGCCGGACAGGATTGCATCGAGCTCGCGCGCGGCGTCGGGAGGAAGCGGATCGAGCTCGACGGCGATCGACCACGTCTCCTGACCGACCGGGCTCGTGCGGACCTCGGCGCGCACGACGTGGCCGGAAAGCGCGTCGAGCGCCTCGCCGCGGAGCTCGACCGGCAGCTCGATCGAGAGCCAGTCGCCCGTCTCGAGGGGAAGGTCGGTCCGCAGCCGCGCCCCGCCGATCGAGAGCTCGAGCAGCTTCGCGAAGTAGACCTGCTTCCCGGCGCGGACCGTCACCTCGCAGCCGAGTGGCAGGCGGGCGTCCCGGCGGCGTTCCTTCCGGCCGTGCAAGAGCATCTCGATCAGGAGTCGCAGCGACTCCTGATCGACCGCGGCGTGCACCAGGTAGCCGACTCCGAGCGCGCGCAGCTTCGCGCGCAAGTCCTCGAAATCCTGACCGTGAATGCAGAGCCACAGCGGCGCCGAGTCGCTCCGCGCCCGGGCGCCGAGCTCGGGCGTCGCGAGCGCGCGGCGGCCGGTGGTGATCAGCAGGTCGCGAGCCGCCGGCAGTGAGTCCGCGGCAGCGGTCCGACGGCAAAGGGCGAACTCCACGCCGAGGCGCTCCAGGATGACGCGCACGCGATCGAGCTCGCCGTCGTCGACAACCACGACCGAAGGGGAATCGGCCACGCCCGGGTATTCGGCGTACACTCACGACCACTTGAAGGGCCGGCGGGATGCGGCTTCCGCAACCTCTGGCGAGGGCGTCGGTTGCAGCTGCAGGAGTCACCCCCGGAGGCTGCACCCTCCGAAACCCTCACTGACTGGCAAAGGAGAGAGAACATGAAGCTCATCGGAATGGTCGCGCTGGCTCTGGCCGTCGTCCTGCTCGGGACGGCCTCGGCGCAGGCCTTCGACAAGCAGACGCAGAATCAGTGCTTCGCCGACGCGCGCGCGGAGGCGAAGACCTGCGTCGAGCTCTGCAAGGACGACTTCCGCGCCGACAAGGATTCGTGTCGCAACATCGACCACGCCTGCGGGGATGCCGCGCGCGACGTTCGCGAGGCCTGCGTCGGCGGTGTGCTGCTCGCCCAGGCGCAGTGCGTCGAGAGCGAGTGCGCGCCCTACCGGGCCGACATCGAGTCGTGCCGCGAGCAGTATCCGGTCGGCAGTCCGGACCGCGACACGTGCGTCGACAATGCGCAGCTCCTGAACTTCCAGTGCCGCGACCGCTGCCGCGAGAGCGTGCAGCTCGCGCGCACGCTGAAGGCCTGCGCGCTGGAGTTCCGCGCCGACATCAAGGCCTGCCCGGCGCCGACACCCGGCGAATGAGGCGCCGTGCGTGAAACGATCGCGCCGGGACGCGGCGTGCCCTGCACGTGCGCCCCGGCGCGAGCTCGGTCTCAGGCGGTCGTCATCTCTTTGATGAGCTGCGAGACCTTCTGCGCCTCGGGGCTCGGCGGGCCGGCCATCTGCATCTGCATCAGCTTGGCCATGTCGCCCTCGACACGGATCTGACCGGACATGAAGGCCTGCATCACGGCCTGCTGGTTCTGGTCGATCAGCATCGCCTTCGCGATGTCGAACGGAATCACCAGCTTGGTCGGCGCGTCGGCCGCGTGCCCCTTCACGAGCTTGCCGTTCTCCATGCGGAAATCGACGTCGCCGCTCGGGCCGCCGGTCACCGCCATGTTGATCTTCAAGCCTTGAATGGCCGCCGGCACCGGCGCGTTCACCTCGTTCTGGATCTTGTCCGCCTGGCTGAACCAGCCGTCGGAAAGAAATGTTTCAGCCATTTGCATATCTCCTGTGGGTTCGTCGGGCGCACGATTATCGACTCGGGACCTTTCGCAAATCAAGGCACCCCGGCCGAGCCGAGCCCGCTTCAGCGCAGCTGCGAGGACGAGTACTCGAGGATGCGCCGCGCGACGATCAGCTGATTGATCTGCTGGGTGCCCTCGTAGATGTCGT
>CAZMKX010000073.1:0-10586 GCA_964566375.1 uncultured Myxococcales bacterium | reverse complement strand
CGCTGCGCGTGCTGGCGATGATGCGGCTCGCGAATCCGAGCGCCGAGGTGCGCGTCGCGGCCGGACGCGAAGGTCATCTCCGCTCGCTCGAAGCGCTCGCGCTCTGGCCCGCCAACTCGCTCTTCGTCGAGGGCTATCTGACGACGAAGGGGAAGGGCGCCACCGACACGTACCGCATGATCCGCGACGCCGGCTTCGTCGTGGAGCGCCCCGACGGCTCGATCGTGGCCTGGCCCGAGCTCGGTCTCGACGACGTCTTCCGCGTCGAGGGCAGCGACAAGATCCTGAAGCCCGCGGTCCTCGCCCAGCTCTCCTGATCCGCGAGCCGCAGCCTCTGTCTGGCGACTTGGCAGGGGCCAGCGTATCCTCGGCCTGCTTCCCCCCCCGAGGAGTGCGTTTGAAGCCCATGCAGATCGTGGAGATCGGCGACGCGACGTCTGGGGTGGTGCGCCTCGGAGAGGGGCTTCCGCTGGCCTGGATCTGCGGGCCCTGCGTGATCGAGAAGCAGTCGCTCATGGCCAACACCGCCGAGCGTCTCAAGAAGCTGTCCGAGAAGCTGCGCGTGCCGCTGATCTTCAAGTCCTCCTACCTGAAGGACAACCGCAGCGACGAGATGTCGTACCAGGGCCCGGGCATCGACGAGGGGCTCGAGATGCTCGCGTGGATCCGCAAGGAGTTCCAGCTGCCCGTGCTCTCCGACGTGCACAGCGTCGAGGAGATGTCCGCGGCGCGCGAGGTCCTCGACGTGATCCAGATCCCGGCGTTCCTGTGCCAGCAGACGACGCTGCTGATCGCCGCGGGCAAGACCGGCAAGCCCGTGAACATCAAGAAGGGCCAGTTCATGTCGCCGGGCTCGATGAAGCATCCCGTCGGCAAAGTCGAGCGCACGGGCAACACGCGAATCCTCGTCACCGAGCGCGGCGCCCAGTTCGGCTACCACAACCTGGTCGCCGACATGACGGCGATCCCGGTGATGAAGGAGATCGGCTATCCGGTCGTCTTCGACGCGGGCCACCAAGTGCGGCGCTATGGAATCCCGAGCACCGATCCCGCCGGTGGCGCACCGCGCGAGCTCATCCCGGTGCTGCTGCGCTCGGCGGTGGCCGCCGGTGCGAACGGCGTCTTTCTCGAGACGCACCCGAATCCGGCCGAGGCGCTTTGCGACGCGGCCAGTCAATTTCCGCTCGATCAACTGGAAGGACTGATGATGCAGGCAAGCGCACTCGCGGAGCTCATGCGCGCACAGGGTCACGCATGAGCGGAAGGATCGATCCCGAGCTTCTGGCGATCCTGGTCTGTCCGCGCTGCGAAGCGGAGCTCGAGGTGCGGCGCGCGCAGGACGGCGAGGAGCGCTCGCTCGACTGCGTTGCCTGCCGGCTCTCGTATCCCGTCGAGGACGGGATTCCCGTCATGCTCGTCGAAGAGGCGCGGCCGATTCCGGCCTCGGCTCCACGGGCTGGATGAATCGATAGCGCAGGCGGTGCAGCGCGACCTTCCACTGCTCGCTGCGAATCCAGCCGCGTAGCTCCGCCCGCAGGCGCCGATCCCCTGCGGTGTAGGCGCCGACGAACGCGGCCAGCTCGCGCCCGCCGACGCGGCCGCGCCACAGCCCTTTCTTGACGGCCGAGCGCGCGAGCCGGCCGAGGTTGCGCGCGCGCCGACGGGCGCCGAGCGCGCCGCGCGAGCGGTATACCGCGCGGTCGAGGTCGATCACCACGATGCGCCGCTCTTCGCCGCCGTCGACGACGACGAGAATGTTGTGCAGCTGCAGGTCGCGGTGGTCGACGCCCGCGTCGTGGAGCCTGCGCACCGCGGCGCCGACCTCGCGAAGCAGGTCGCGTCGCGCGCGCGCGTCGTCGGTCGCGAGCAGGACCTCGTACAGGTCGCGCGCGCCTCGCTCCTCTCGCGTGCCGATCAGCGCCGACCAGAAGGGGCCGAAGGCGGGCCAGAGCGCCAGGCAGACGACGTGCGGAACGGGAGCGCCCGCGGCCTCGGCGCGCGCGGTCACGTGCAGCTCCTCGAGCGCGCGTGACGGCCCCAGGTGCAGCATGCCGGTGAAGGCGCCGAACACGCCGCCGTGCTGGTAGCGGCGCAGGATCACGCTGACGTCCCGGCGCAGCGCCACGCTCGGCGCTGCGCCGCGGCCGCGCTTCGGCGCGCGTGCGAAGAGGCGCTTGCGCGCGTCCGGATCCGCCAGGCGCAGGTTCACGAGCTCGTTCGCGAGCCGCGCGTCGAAAACCAGCGTGGCGTCGGCCACGCGATGGACGACGTAGCCCGCGGGCACGTCGCGTACGGGCCGGCGAATCACGTGTCGCTCCGCGCGATCCGCCGCACCAGCCAGATCCCGAGCCCGAGCACCAGCACGTTCGGCGCCCACATTCCCAGCCACGCCGGGCCGACGCCGCGCTCGGCGGCCATCTCGCCGAGCGTGAACAGGATCCAGTAGAGCGCCATGACACCGATCGCGGTCAGCGCGCCGGCCGAGCGACCCGAGCGGACCGGGCGGATGCCCAGCGGCACCGCCACGATCGCGAGCAGGAGCGACGCCAGCGGGAACGAGAGCCGCCGCTGAATCTGCAGGTCCAGCGCGTTCCCCTCCTTGCCGTCCAGTCGCTTGCGCTCCGGATCGTCGACGGGCAGTCGCTTCGCCGCGAGCAGCTGGCCGAAGCGAAGATCCGAGGCGGTCGGAGGTCGGTCCGTGTACACCGAGATGTCCACCGACGTGCGCATCGAGGCGAACTGGATGCGCCGGTAGCGCGTCGGGTCCGGATCCCGGAAGTGGATGGAGCCGTCCTGGAGCACGAGCGCGAGCGAGCTCGCAGCCGAATCATTCTCGAGCGAGCCGCAGCGCGCGGCCGCGTAGAAGCTCCGGTCCTCGTCGCCGCCGCTGCCGATCAGGATTCCCTTCAACGGGCAGTCCGGCGGGCCGAGCGCGTTCACGTAGAGCAGCCGGTCACCGAAGGCCAGGAAGCGGCCGGGCTCGATCACGTCCACCGAGCTCGCGAGCTGACGCACGAGCGCGCGCATCGCGTAGCGCGCGCGCGGCTGCACGTCGAAGAGCATGTAGGCGGTGATCAGCGCTCCGACCGCGCCGAGCGCTAGTGCGGGCGGGAGCAGCGACGGCACGCTGACGCCGCCGGCCCTCATGGCGATTATCTCGCCGTCGGCCGACATGCGCCCGAACGAGATCAGGATGCCGAAGAGCAGCGCCGTCGGAATTCCGTACGAGGCGTACGCGGGAAGCACCAGCGCGATCAGCTGACCCAGCTCCCGCAGGCCGACGCCGGCCGCGATCAGGTCCTCGACGAAGCGCAGCATGTTCTGGACCACGAGCAGGAGCGTGATCGCGAACAGGCCCAGCAGCGTGTGCAGGAGAACGTCGCGCAGGATGTAGCGCCAGAGCAGGAGAGGGGCGACCATCGCGCTTCATGCTAGGGGGAAACGACTCGGGCGCCACCGGCGCGAGAGGCGCGTGTCTGCCCGCGCCGCCGCCCGCGCGGCGGGTGCTGGTGATCCGGCTCGGCGCGCTCGGCGACGTGGTGCGCACGCGCTTTGCCTTCGCCGGCATCCGGGCGCTGTACCCCGACGCGGTGATCGACTGGCTGGTCGAGGACCGCGCGGCCGCGGGGCTCGTCGGCCTCGCGGGTCTGGACGAGGCCGTCGTCGTTCCGCGCCGCAAGCTGCGCGCGCGTCACCCGCGCGTGGCGCTGCGCACGCTGCGCGCCTTCGCGCGCGACCTCGCGGAACGCGAGTACGACCTGTCGGTCGACTTCCACGGCATGATCCGCAGCGCATTCCTCGCCTGGTCGGCGGGAATTCCCGTACGCGTCGGCTACGACAAGCCGTTCGCGAAGGAGGGCAGCCAGCGGCTGCTGACGCATCGCGCGCCGATCGCGCCAGCGCACTTCTCGCGCTTCGAGCGGAACGCCGCGCTGGTCCGCTTCCTTGGCGGCGATGTGCCGAGCGAGCCCGCGCCGCTCGTGCTGGGCGACGCGATCGGGGCGCTGCCGCCGCTGCCGGGGCGCTTCGCGCTTCTGCATCCGGGCACGAGCCCGAAGACCACCTACAAGCGCTGGGAGCCGGAGCACTTCGCGGCGGTCGCGCGCGCGCTGCAGGAGCGCGCTGGAATCCCGAGCCTGGTGGCGTTCGGCCCCGTCGCGGGAGAGCAGGAGGCGGCGAGGGCGGTCGTCGACGCCTCCGGCGGCGCGGCGCGGCTCGCGCCGCCCACGTCCTCGCTCGCCGAGCTCCTGGGCCTGCTCGGCCGCGCGTCGGTGTTCGTCGGCTGCGACTCGGGCCCGATGCACCTCGCCAGCCTCGCGCGAACGCCCGTGGTGGCGATCTTCGGCCCGACCGACCCGGTCGAGAACGCCCCGTTTCCCGGCGTCCCCAACCGGATCGTGCGCGCCGAGGTCGGCTGCAACCCGTGTCGCGAAGGCTGCCCCGCGCGGGCTTGCATGCGCGCGGTGCAGCCCGAGGCGGTGGCCACCGCCGCGCTGCTCCTGCTGGCCGCGTTGCCCGCGGCGGCGTGCCGGGGTATCTAGCATGGAGGTCGACCTCCCGGGGGCCGCCAAGTCGGACTAAGTGGCCGGACAAAAAGAGAAAATATCGATCGTCCTGCCCAATCACCTGGGCGACGTGGTGATGGCGACGCCGGCCCTGCGGGCGCTCCGGCGCGGGCGACCCGGCGCGCACGTCCGCGCCGTCGTTCGTCGCGGGCTTGCGCACGTGCTGTATGGCTCGCCGTGGGTCGACGAGTTCGCCGTCCACGACATCTACGCCGCCCGCGGGCCGCTGCGGCGCCTCCGCGCCCGGCTCGCGCTGGCGCGGACGATTCGCGACAGCGACGCGGTGGTCGTGCTGCCGAACTCGTTCGCAGCCGCCGTCCTGGCCTACGCTTCCCGCGCCCCGGTTCGGATCGGCTACGCCCGGCGCGGACGCGGCTGGCTGCTCTCGGAAGCCGTCCCCGCGCCGCGGCAGGGCGGCCGCTTCGTCCCGACCGCCATGGAGCGCTACTACCTCGACCTCGTGCTCGGGCTGGGCTGTCCCGACACCGGCACGCACGTCGAGCTCTTCGTCGAGCCCGAGGCGGAGCGCGAGTGCGACGCGCGCTTCGCCGCCGCGGGGCTCACCCGCCAGGCCCCGCTGGTTTGCCTGGCGCCGGGGGCCGGCTTCGGCCCCTCCAAGCTGTGGCCCCTCCCGTACGTGGCCGAGGTCGCGCGCGCGCTGCTCGCGGACGGCGCCCGGGTCGCAATGGTCCATGGTCCCGGGGAGGAGCCGCTGGCGGCCGAGATCGAGGCGCGGACGGGCCCCGGACTGGTCTCGCTCGGCGGGACGTCGATGAGCCTGTCGCTGCTGAAGTCGGTGCTCGCGCGCGCGCAGCTCCTGATCTGCAACGATGCGGGCGCGCGGCACGTGGCAGCCGCATTCGAGGTTCCTACGCTGGTGCTGATGGGTCCGACCGCGGTGGGCTACACCAATCTGAATCTGAAGCGCACGAAGCTCCTGCGCGAGCCGGTCGCCTGCTCTCCGTGCCAGCTGAAGGTCTGTCCGATCGATCACCGCTGCATGACGCGGCTTCTTCCGGCGCGTGTGCTTGCGGAGGCGCGCGCGGCCCTCACGCAGAGCGACTGGCGCGGCAGCGTCGAGCTGGAGCTGGGCGCATGAACGACCGCAGCGTCGACCTGTCGATCGTGATCGTGGCCTGGAACGTGCGCGACCTGGTGCTCGACTGCCTGGCGTCGATCGAGGACGCGAAGCTCGGCATCACCTACGAGGTGATCCTGGTCGACAACGGCTCGGCCGACTTCACCGTCGAGAGCGTGGCGCGTCAGTTCCCGGACACGCGCATCGTCGCGCTGCCGAAGAACATCGGCTTCGGCGCGGGCAACAACCGCGGTCTCGAGGTCATGCGCGGCCGCCACGCGGTGCTCCTGAACAGCGACACCATCGTGATGCCCAGCGGGCTCGAGGCGTGCGTGCGCTACCTGGACGAGAACCCGCGCGTCGGCGCCGTCGGACCGCAGCTGCTCAATCCCGACCGCAGCAAGCAGAACTGCATCCACAACTCGCCGAACCTGCTCTCGGAGGTGGTCGGCCAGTCGCTGCTGCGCCGACTGCTGCCGCGCCGCTACCCGAGCAAGCGCGTCGCCTACGACCGGCCGGTCGAGGTCGAGGCGGTGCTCGGCGCGTGCCTGTTCGTGCGCGCCGAGGTGATCGAGCAGGTGGGCATGATCGACGAGGGCTACTTCTTCTTCCTCGAGGAAACCGACTGGTGTCACCGCATCCGCGCGGCGGGCTGGAAGGTCATGCACCTGCCGGACGCGTTCGTGATCCACCTGTACGGCGAGTCGACGAAGAAGAAGACGCCGCTGCGCACGCGCATCGAGTACTACCGCAGCCGCTACCTGTTCTTCCGCAAGAACCGTTCGCCCGCGGCTTACCGCGCACTGCGCGCGATCGTGATGGCGAAGATCCTGATCGGCGCAGCGTTCGGCGGGCGGCGCGCGGGCGAGTACCGCAAGATCCTCGCGTGGCACCGCGCGGGCGAGCCCTCGACCGCGGGGCTATCGGGCACCTGAACGCCGCTCACTCCTGGGGGTAGACGCTTGAAAATCCTCGTCACCGGCGGAGCCGGATTCATCGGCTCGCATCTCGTCGACGCGCTCGTTGCGGACGGGCAGAGCGTCCGCGTGCTCGACTCGCTCGACCCGCAGGTCCACGGAAAGGACGCCGACTGGCCGTCCTATGCGAACCCCCGCGCGGAGTACGTCCGCGGCGACGTGCGCGACCGCGAGACCGTGCGGCGCGCGCTCGACGACGTCGAGGTCGTCTTCCACGAGGCCGCGGCGGTGGGCGTCGGCCAGTCGATGTACGAGATCGAATCGTACGTCTCGGTGAACTCGCTCGGCGCGGCGGTCGTTCTGCAGGAGATCATCGCGCGCAAGACGCAGATCCGGCGCCTGGTCGTCGCCTCGTCCATGTCGATCTACGGCGAGGGCGCGTACCTCGACCGCGACGGGGCGCACGCCGTGCCGGGGCTCCGGCCCGACGCGCAGCTCGAGAAGCGCGAGTGGGAGCTGCGCGACGCGCGGGGCCACGAGCTGCGCGCGATCGGCACGCCCGAGACCAAGCCGCTCCTACCCACTTCGGTGTACGCCGTCACCAAGCGCGACCACGAGGAGCTCTTCCTGTCGGTCGGAAACGCCTACCGCATCCCCACCGTGGCTCTGCGCTACTTCAACGTGTACGGCTCGCGCCAGGCGCTCTCGAACCCCTACACGGGCGTCGCGGCGATCTTCAGCTCGCGGCTCCTGAACCACAAGCCGCCGCTCGTGAACGAGGACGGCTTGCAGTCGCGCGACTTCGTGCACGTCTCCGACATCGTGCGCGCGAACCTGCTCGCGATGCGCGCCGAAGCCGGCGGGGGGCGCGTCTGCAACGTCGGTACCGGCCGCGCCACGACGATCAAGCGCGTCGGCGAGCTGCTCGCCGAGCGGCTCGGGCTCGCGATCGCGCCCGAGATCACCGAGCGCTTCCGCGCCGGCGACATCCGCCACTGCTTCGCCGATCCGACCTTCGCGCGCAAGACGCTGGGCTTCGAGGCGCGGGTGTCGCTCGAGGACGGCATCGACGAGGTGATCGCGTTCGTGCGCGCGCAGAAGCCCGAGGACAAGGTCGAGAGCGCGCAAGCCGAGCTCGTCGCGCGCGGTCTGGCGCGGTGAGCGAGCCGTCCAAGCGCGCGCGCCGCTCGATGACCGGCTTCGGCCGCGCCGACGGGCCGCTCGGCCTCTCGGCCGAGGTGCGCAGCGTGAACTCGCGACACCTCGAAGTGCGCGTGCGCCTGCCTCGCGAGCTCGCGGCGCTCGAGCGCGACGCGCGCGCCGCGGCCACGGGCTTCTTCGAGCGCGGCCAGGTCGAGATCTCGCTGCGCCTGCCGCAGGAGGGCGAGCTCGCGCCGAAGCTCGAGCTCGACCCAACCGCCGACGCCCGACACGGCGATCTGCGGCGTCACCGGAGCACCTACGCCCTCGAGCTGCACGCGCAGCGGGAACGTCGGCCGCAGACCAGCATCGGTGCGCTCGGTGTCGACGTGCGTGTGCACGGTCTTCGCAGTGACGAGCGGCGTGCCGCGGAGCTGCACGCGGATGTCCGCGAGCTCGACATCGGCGCTCCACGCCGTGGGATCGATCGCGGCGGTCGTGCGCACTTCGACGTGTTGCACGCGCTCGGTCTCGTCGGTCTCGTGCACCACGAGCCACACGTCGCGCACGACGACGTTCTCGAGCGCGAGCTGGAGTCGGCCGCCCTCTCCGGTCGCGCTCTCTCGTTCTTCGCCGCGGTTGCCCTTTGCCCGGCGCACGAGATCCTCGAGATCGGCGCGGCTGCCCTCGATCCGGCCACCGTCGATCGTCACCTCGCGGACGCGCACCTTGCCGTCCCACCACGCCGAGCGATCGAGCGCGACATGGGCGGCATCGATGCGCACGATCGGCGCTTCCGGATCGCCAACGACGATACCCGACACGGCGACGTGGTCCATCGCGAGCTCGACGCCAGCGACGGCGACCGGCAGATCGAGGCGACGTTCGAGGCGCTCGACGATCGCCCGATGAGCGTAGTCGCGAGCCCAACCCGGCGCGAGCATCAGCACGACGCCGGTGATCACGACCCAGACGCCGAGCGCGGAGAGCAGCCAGATCCACGCGCGCGCGGGTGGCTTGGGTGACGGAGAGCGCCGCATCGTCGAGCCGCCGGCGGGCGCCCTAGCCTACCCGCTTCACCACGGCTCGACGAACGACGCGCGAACCGGCCGTGGGCCTTTCCTGCATGTCGGCGAATTGTCTTCACGGCCCTCTGGGCCTGAATTGCAAAAGGCGGCGACCCCGTGGGAGCCGCCGCCTCAGGCGCGTTCGATCGATCTCGCTCAGCCGGTGCGGCCGCACTGGATCGCGAAGAACAGCTTGCCGGATCGCTTGTCGTCGCTGTACGCGCCGGCGCCGATCATCAGGAGGCCGTTGTCCTCGAGGCTGTAGTCGGTCGACAGGATGACCTTCGTGCCGTCGCGACCCGAGAGATCCGCGTGCAGCTTGAGGCGGTTCTCGTCACCACCGAGAAGCGTGAGACCGACCTTGTGGCCGATCGTGAACGTCGACTCGGACTTCGTGTCGAGCGCGAGCTTCAGCGTCTTGCGCTCGATCAGCTCGTAGCCCTTGTAGTTCTCGAACTCCTCGTTCTGCAGCGTCGGCTTCAAGAACTCGAGCTCGGGCGGGATCACGCCGTCGCCTTCCTTCTTGAGCAGCACCGCGTTCACCTGGCAGCTCGCCTTCGTCACCGCCGCATCGGCGGCGGTCGACAGCGAGACGACGCCCGCGAATGCGGAGACGGGCGCGAGACCAGCGGCGAGGATGGTCGTCAGCAATCGATGCTTCGGGCTGCGGTACGTCATAGCGAGCGTTCACTCTTCTGCGCGGAGGGATCTTCTTCGACGTAAAGGACGGTGACGACGCCGGTCTGCGAGATGCGGCCTTGCTTGCCGCTGAATTCGATGCCGTGGATCTCGGCCTCCGCCGCGCGAGGCGACGGGAAGGACTCGGCGATGGCGGGAGGAGTCGGTGCGGGCGCCGGTGCGGGCTGGACCTTGTCCGGCGTGGGGTCCGCGATCTTCGGCACAGACGCGACTTCCGTGTCTTGATTCACGGGGTCGGAGCCGCCCATGTCGAGCGCAACGAGTGCGACGGCGGCGGCTCCAGCGGCTGCGAGCGCAGGGATGCGGAACGGTCGGAACGCGGCCCAGACGCGGTCCCAGAAAGATGCCGGCGCCGCGGCAGGACGTGCGTCCTGCGAGATGTTCCGATCGATCTCGTCCCAGATCTGCTCGAAGCGGGCGCGCGGGACCTCGGCGGCCCGCATCTCCATGCTGCGGCCGACCAGATCGCGCATGAGCGCCATCCCATCGAGGTGCTGCTTCAGCGCGGGGTCGCGATCGATGGTCTTGGCCATCCGCTCCGCGGCGGCTTCGTCGAGCTCGCCGTCGAAGAAGGCCTGGAGATCCGCCGCGTCGGTCGGGATGTCGGTCTCGTGATTCATGGCAACGCTGCCTCGGTCTGGAGCGCCTCAGCGCCCTCGTCTTCGCTGGGCTCGGGAAGATGCTCGAGTCGTTCTCGCAACAATCTCTGCATGTTGCGTCGGGCGTGGAAGAGACGACTCATGATGGTGCCTTTGGAACAGCCCATGGCCTTCGCCATGTCGGCATAGGACAAACCCTGGAGCTCTCGCATCACGATGACGGCGCGATGCTTGTCGCTCAGGTACTTCAGGCTGTCTTCGACGGCGGCGAGTATCTCCTTGTTCTCTACTGCTTCACCTGGACTGCCCAAAAGTGAAGCGGGCAGCGCGTCGACGCCGGAAGCGCCTTCGGGCTCACCGTCGTGGCGGATCCGATCGTCGAACTCCACGTCCTTCTTGCGCGTGTTGCGGCGCAGATGGTCGATGCAGAGGTTCGCGGCGATGCGATAGAGCCAGGTATAGAAGCTCGACTGCGTGCCCTTGGCAACCTTGCACGCCGGGAGGGCTCCGGTCAGCGCGAG
>CAZMKX010000072.1:0-10761 GCA_964566375.1 uncultured Myxococcales bacterium | reverse complement strand
TGCGCTCGAAGCCCTTCGCGTCCCCGATCCGGTCGAGCACGGCGGAGGCGCGGCTCGCGAAGGCGTGCGCCTCGAGCCACTCACCGCGCCAGAAGCGGACCGACGCGCGTGCGACGTTCACGCGCGCGAGCAGCGTCGCTTCGCCGACGTCGCGCGCGGTGACCTCGGCCTCGTCCAGAAGATGTTCGGCGCGGCGCGCCAGCGCGCCACCGGCGGGCGCGAGGACGCCGCTCGCCAGACCGACCGCGGCGTCGGCGAACTGCGTCCTCGATCCCGAACGCGCGGCGATGCGGGTCGCGCGCAGCGAGAAGTACGCAGCTCGCGCCGGGTCGATCGGCATCAGTCCGCGGAACGCGGCATTGGCCATCTGCAGCTTCGCCTGCGCCGATCGCGCACGCGCCGGGGAGATCGCGCGTTCGATCCAGCGCGGGGGACGGAGCAGACCGACGAGCATACGCCCGACGGCCGTGACCGTGCTGCGCGGGAATGCCAGGCCGTGCTCGCGAGCCGAGCTCCGGAGCGCGGTCCGGCCCTGCGCGAAGTGACCGCTCACGAGCAGCTGCTCCGCGGCCGCGAGGCGGAAGCGGCGCGCATCCTCCGCAGATGCCGACTCCGCCGCGCGCGCCCAGGCCTCCGCTGCTTCCCGGCCTCGCCCGCAGGCTGCCAGAAGCTGCGCGAGCGTCCGGGTCAGCTCGGACCGCGACCGAATCGACGGCACGCCGAACTCGATCGCAGCGCGATAGAGCTCGCTCGCGCGATGGAAGGCCAGTCGATGCCGCGCCTCGTCGCCGGCGCGAATCGCGCTCGCTGCGGCCGCATGCGGCATTCCGGCGAGCGCGAAGTGCCGGGACAACGCCGCCGCGTATACCGAATCGGCGCGCAGCGCCCGAGCCATCCGAAGGTGCAGGCCCCTCAGCCGGTGCGCATCGACGAGGCCGAGCACGGCTTCGCGCACGGATCGGGGCACGTCCACGCGGTCGCGCGTGCTCGGGCCGGTCGTGGAGATCCAGCCGAGTGCGCGCAGCTGGGAGAGGATCTCGCGCTCCTCGTCGCCCGCACCGAGCGCCGCGCGAAGCACGCCCTGCGTGATCCGCGCTCCCGCGATCGACGCGAGCTCGAGGTATTCGCGAGTGCGCGGCGGCAGGGCTTCGACGCGGCGCTGCGGCGACTCTCCGTGCGAGCTCCGAGAGGCGATGAGCTCGTGCAGATGCGTGGGATTTCCATCGGCCTGCTTCGCCACTTCGGCCAGCGACGACTCGGGCCACTCCCCGCCGGAGAGAGCGCGCGCGAGCGATTCCGTCTCGTCGACGGAGAGGCTGCGCAGCGCATGGCGCTCGTAGCGGATGCCGATCGGCAGGCCCAGCAGCCAGCGCTCGAGCTCCGCGACGACGTCGGCGGCTTCGGGCGCGTCGCGCACCGCGAGCACGAGCAGGACCGGCGGCGTGGTCGCGCTCGAGAGCAGCGCGCGAAGCAGACGCGCGTCGTCCGGGTTGCAGTTCTGGAAGTCGTCCAGGAGAAGGGCCGGACGCTCGCCGTTGGCAAGAGCCGCGAGCTGCGCGCCGAGCAGTCCCGCGACGCGCGCCAGCGCATGAGCGCGCGCCTCGCCTCCTTCCGCGTGCAGGAGTGGACGAACCGACACGCCGATCTCCGAGAGCAGGTCGTCGATCGCTCCGAGCGGCGCGTCCTCCCATTCCCTCGCGCGCGCGAGCGCGACGGCGCGGCGCGCATCGCGGAGACGCACTCGCGCCGCAAACTCGCCGAGAAGCGCGCTGCGACCGACGCCGCCGGGACCGTGGAGGAGGAGCACCGTGTGCCGCCCGCTGTTCGCTCGCAGCCCGTCGTCGAGCCGCGCGAGCGCGTCGTTCCGGCCGACGAACGCCGCGGTTCGCCGTTGCGTTCGCGGTCGGCGCGGCTCGGCACCGAGGAGCTCGCGGAGAAGACGACCGTCTGCGCGAGCGCCCGGATCCGTGCACAGGAGTCTCTCGCAGATCCGGCCGAGCCGTCCGTGACGCTCGAGCTCCGGGGACGGCGCGTGCCGGGTCGGCGGCGCACCGGTGAGCGCGTGGTGCAGGGTCGCGCCGACGGAGTACCAGTCACTCGCTCGTCCGACTTCGCCTCGCGCCAGGTGCTCAGGCGAGGCGTAGTCCGGTGTCGCCTCCTGGGGCGACGGCGCCGTCGAGCGCGCGCCCTCGAGGCGCGTCGCCAGGCCGAAGTCGACGAGCACGAGCCGGCCACGCCCGTCGATCACGAGATTTCCCGGCTTCACGTCTAGGTGCAGCAGGCCTCGCTCGTGCATGGCTTCGACGGCGTCGGCGAGCTGCAGGAGCCAGCCCGCGAGTCCTGGCTCGTCCGCGCCCCGCGACGCCTCGACCGCGGGCCGGTGTGGATCGCGCACGCGCGGTCGCGACGCCGCCTCGCGGGTCAGCGTCGTATTCGCCGAGCCGAGGAACGGCTCCCCCTCGACGAGCCGCATGGTGTAGTACGGCACGTCGCCGTGGAGGCCGAGCTCGTAGAACGTGACGACGTTGGGGTGAACGAGCGTCTCGAGCACGCGGAACTCGGAGCGCACGCGTTCGAGGCTCTCGGGGCCGAGATGGTGCAGCGTCTTCAGCGCGACGAGCACACCCCGGTCGGTGTCGAGCGCGCGATGGACGCGCCCCATCCCGCCCGCGCCGAGCAGGCTGCAGATGCGGTGCCGGCCGAGTCGCGCGCCCGCGCGAAGGCCCTCCGTCATGCACGCGCGACCGCGACGCGGTCGATGCCGATGCGAAGCTGGCGCGAGCCGGGACGCCGCTCGACCAGGAGCGTCGCGTCGCGGACGCCGATCTCGGCGAATTGGCGCCGCGCGCGGAACACGAGCAGGTTCATCTGCTCGGGGTCGAGCCGCAGCATCTGCTGAAGCGACTCCGCGTCGATCCAGCCGTGCTCGCCTGCGGGGAGCGTCTTCACGACGGCGTCGTCGAGGCGGCGGCGCGCGAGAGTGAGCAGCAGATAGTGGTGCGAGCGATGCGGGACGCGCACGTCCAGCCCGCCGCCGGTGACGAGCAGCTCGACGTTCTCTTCATCGAGGCTCACGAAGAAGGACAGCGCCAGATCGCCTACCGACGGCGCGTGTGTCGACCGGGTCGTCTCGCGCAGGAGCTCGGGAATCACCAGCGTCCACGTCTCGCTCGGCGTCGAGAGCGGAGCTCCGTCGACGAGCTCGATCCGGCCCGCCTCGCCTTCCACGAAGCAGCGCCCGTCTTCGACGATTACCGTCAGCTCGGGGCGCTCGGGGCTCGGGAGCGCGATCATGCCGAGCTCGGGAAACGAGTAGATTCCCGACGCGGAGCGGGCGACGGGCCCCGGCGCCCGCGCGTCGGCGAGGTGCCACACCTCGTCCTCGCCGCCGAATGCGATGCGAGCCCCCGACGCGAGCGCCGCCGCAGCGCCGTGAAAGAGCCGTCGACCGTCGACGAAGGTGCCGTTCTTGCTGCCCAGGTCGCGGACCGACCAGCCCTGCCCGTCGGACCACTCGATCAGCGCGTGAACACCCGAGATGGTGGAGCTCTCGAGCTGCAGGAGCGCCGCGCGCGATCGCCCCACGACGTGGCGCGGTGCAAGCGCGACGGCTCGCTTCGTCAGCTGCCTCTCGAGAACGCCCATGGGCTCCGCTCGAGCTCCTCTCCGCGCCGATGAAATCGGCTGAAATCCCGCGAAATGGCCGCCGCAGGGCGGCCGCCGTAGGCTCCGTCTCGTGAGGGTCGTAGCGCGGATGGAACTCGGGCTGGTCGAAACGGAGGCTTCCCGATGATATCTGATCCGCGCCGTCGGGATGACTGCATCCCCGCTCGCAGCGTCGACTCCTCGGGCTCCTGGTCAGGCGGAAACCTTCCCTTCCTCCGCGCTGCCTGCGAGGAGTCGGCCTGCGAGCGCGAAGCGCGCGGACGCTCGACGTGTTCCGCGTAGTCTGGCAGTACGTCCGGAATCCCCGCGCGACGCCGGACCTCGTTCCGGCCTCGGAGCGGTTCGCGCGCCTGGGGGACCTGATCTTCGCCGACCTCGGTCTCGCCGGCGCCTGCGAGCCGGTCTTCCGCCGCCCCGGGCCCGTCCTGGCCCGGCTCGTGAGGACGCTCCCTGCCCGCTTCCGCGATCTGCCCGAGAATGATCTCGGCAGCTACCTGCACGCGTTCGTCTCGGCACGCGAGGATGCGTCTCGGCTGGTCGATCGGCTGCGCCAGGAATCGAGCGTGCGTTTCGCGGAGCTGCAGCAGCGGCCGGAGCCCGCGTTCATTCTCGACGAATCGAGGCGCACGCGCGCGCGCCACCGAAGCCACGAGGTGCGCGAGAGCCCTCTCGAGACGCGGCCGATTCCGACCTTCACGGCGCTCCAGGCCTATCTCGACCCGTCACCGGTCGGTGTTGGCCTGAGCGGCGTCGTAGACGAGCTGGACGGCGCGCGGGGATCGTCGATCCGGATCGCCGACGTCGAGACGGGCTGGAGCTTCCTGCACGCGAACCTCCGTCCGCTCCACCTCGGTGTCGCATTCGGAGGGAATGGGGGCTGCCGCGATCACGGGACGGCAGTGCTCGGACTGCTCGCAGGCTGTGCCGGAGGCGCCGGCATCCAGGGTGCCGTTCCGGAGGCGCTCTGCGCCGGATACTCCGCCGATCTCGACTCGACCGCGCGCGGCTGGAACGTCGCCGATTCGATTCGCGCCGCCGCGGAGTGTCTCACCGCCGGCGACGTGATCCTGCTGGGTCTGCACGCGCCCGGACCGGGAGCGCACGGACGCTATCGCCAGCGCGGCTTCCTGCCGGTCGAGTACGGTCGAGCCGAGGTCGCGGCCATTCGCCTCGCGATCGCGCGAGGCATTCACGTGGTCGAGTCGGCAGGCAACGGCGCAACGAGCCTGGACGATCCGGCTTGCGGGGACCGGTTCGATCGGGCGTCGGGCGATTCCGGTGCGATCCTCGTCGGAGGGGGCGCCTCCGCGTTCCAGCCCGACGCGCGCTCGCGGCTCTGGTGGTCGAACTACGGCTCGCGCGTGGACGTTCACGCCTGGGGCGAGGACATCGTCACCTGCGGCGGTCGCGACGAGCCGTCCGCCTTCGACCTGTTCGACGATCCCGACCCGCTTCGCTGCTACACACAAAGCTTCGGCGGCACGTCGGGCGCCGCCGCCCTCGTCGCCGCCGTCGTCGCGTCGATCGAAGGCGCGCTGCGCGCGGCCGGCCGCCCTTCGCTCCCGCCCGCGGAGATGCGAGACCTGCTGGTGCGCACCGGTGCGCCGCAGACGGAAGGCCCCGACGGCCCGGCCTCGGAGCGAATCGGCCCGCTCCCCGACGCACGCGCCGCGCTCGACGAGCTGGGGCTGCTCCGCTGACGAGCCGCGAAGCGGCCCCGCTTCGCGCCCCTCGAGCGCTCAGCTTCCCCCGCTCGTCTTCCGTCGCACCGCCGCGCCCACGAACGAGCGGAAGAGCGGGTGCGGCTCGAACGGCGTGGACTGGAACTCGGGGTGGAACTGGCAGGCCAGGAACCACGGGTGGTCGGCGATCTCGATGATCTCGACGAGCCGACCGTCGGGCGAGGTGCCCGAGATCACGACGCCCGCGTCGGCGAGGCGGCCGTGGTACGCGGGGTTCACCTCGTAGCGGTGGCGGTGCCGTTCGGAGACCTCGGAGCGGCCATAGGCGCGCGCGGCGATCGTGTCGGGGACGACCTTGCACGGGTACGCGCCGAGGCGCATCGAGCCGCCGGTGGCGGAGCGCGCGCTCTGGCCCTCCATGAAGTCGATCACCGGGTGCGGCGTCTTCGGATCGACCTCGGTCGAGTTCGCGCCCGCGAGGCCCGCGAGGTTTCGCGCGGCCTCGATCACCGCCATCTGCAGGCCGTAGCAGATGCCGAAGTACGGGATCTCGTGCTCGCGCGCGTACTGGATCGCCTGGATCTTGCCCTCGGCCCCGCGCGAGCCGAAGCCGTGCGGGACGAGGATGCCGTCCACCTTCGTCAGCGAGTCGAGCGCGCTGCCCTCGAGCTTGTCGCTGTCGACGTACTCGATCTCGACGGCCGCGCCGTGCGCGATGCCCGCGTGGTGGAGCGCCTCGTTCAGGCTCTTGTACGACTCGGTCAGATCGACGTACTTGCCGACCATCGCGATCTTCACGCGGTGCTCGGGGTTCTTCAGCACCGAGACCACGCGCTCCCAGCGCTCGAGGTTCGGCTGGCCAGTCCAGATGTTCAGCTTCTGGACGATCGCGTCGTCGAGACCCTCGCTGTGGAACACGAGCGGCAGCTCGTAGATCGTGTCGACGTCCTTGGCCGTGATCACGGCCTCCTCGTCGACGTCGCAGAACAGCGCGAGCTTGGACTTCACCGAGCGCGGCAGGTAGCGGTCGGTGCGGCAGAGCAGGATCTCGGGCGCGATGCCGATCGAGCGCAGCTCCTTCACGCTGTGCTGGACGGGCTTGGTCTTGAGCTCGCCCGCGGTCGCGACGTACGGCACGAGCGCGATGTGGATGTACAGCACGTTCTCGCGCCCTACGTCGGAGCGAAGCTGACGGATCGCCTCGAGGAACGGCAGCGACTCGATGTCGCCGACGGTGCCGCCGATCTCGACGATCAGCACGTCCGTGCGCTCGCCCTCGAGCGAGAGCACGTGCGCCTTGATCGCGTCGGTGACGTGCGGGATGACTTGAACGGTGGCGCCCAGGTACTCGCCGTCGCGCTCCTTCTGGATCACGCGCTCGTACACGCGGCCGGCCGTCAGGTTGTTCTGGCGCGTCAGCGTGGCGTGCGTGAAGCGCTCGTAGTGGCCGAGGTCGAGATCGGTCTCGGCGCCGTCGTTGGTGACGTAGACCTCGCCGTGCTGGAGCGGGTTCATCGTCCCGGGGTCGACGTTCAGGTACGGGTCGAGCTTGAGGAAGTTGACCCGCAGGCCGCGCGCCTCGAGCAGCGCGCCGATCGCCGCGGAGGAGAGGCCCTTGCCGAGCGAGGACAGCACGCCCCCGGTTACGAATATGAACTTGGTCTGGCGCTTCATCCGAGGTACCTCATGGTGGGGGCACGGGCCTCGGGACGTGAGAGGTACCGCTCGGGAACCAGCACGTAAAGGGCGGCGTCGACGCGGCTTCTGCGGAGGTGGAAATGACGATCAAGATTCTCGGTGCCAGCATCTCGCCGTTCGTCCGCAAGGTGCGCGTGTTCTGCGCGGAAAAGGGGATTCCGTACGAGCTCGAGTTCGTAAACCCGTTCACCCCTCCGGAGAACTGGCGTCGGATCAGTCCCTTGGGGAGGATCCCGGCGCTCGACCACGACGGTCGGATCGTGAACGACTCGGCCGTGATCTGCGCCTACCTCGAGCGACTCCAGCCCGAGCCCGCCCTCTATCCGAAGGACGCCTACGACTGCGCGCGCGCGACGTGGTTCGAGGAGTTCATGAACGGCGGCGTGGCGCCGTTGACCCAACCGATCTTTCCGCCGCTCGTGCTCCAGCCGCTGTTCACCGGCAGCGCCCCGGACGCCGCGGCGATCGCGACCGCCGAGAAGGCCGTGAGCGAGAATCTTTCGCCGCTCCTCGCGTATCTCGAGGGCGAGCTCGGCGAACGCGAGTTCCTCGTCGCGAACCAGCTCTCGATCGCGGACCTCGCGGTCGCCTCCACCTTCGTGAACCTGCGGCATGCGGGCTTCCCGCCCGACACCGCGAAATTCCCGAGGCTCGCGGCCTTCGTCGAGCGCATGCACGCGCGGCCGTCCTTCACGGGCTGCATCGAGCAGGAGCGCCCGATCTTCGGCAAGCGCTGGGAGTAGCGGACGCGCTCAGGCGCCCGCGCGCAGGGCCGCTTCCACGCGCGCGACGTCCTCCGGCGTGTCGACCTCGAGCGCACGGTGCGCGACGGTGGGAACGGCGATCTCGAAGCCGTGCTCGAGCGCGCGGAGCTGCTCGAGGCGCTCGGATTGCTCGAACGGCGTGCGCGCGAGCCTGGCGTAGCGCAGCAGGAACGGCCGGCGGTAGGCGTAGACGCCGATGTCGCTCCAGACCACGAGCCCCCGGCGCGCGTGCTCGGCCTCGACCCGGGCGCGGTTGAAGTAGGGCTGGTCGGGCGGCACGTCCGCGATGATCGGCAGCCGCGTGAAGGTCAGCGCCCGATCGCGCTCGTCGACCACGACTTTTCCGCGGTTGGGGTCGAAGCGGTCCTCGGGGCGGTCGAGCGGGGTCTTCAGCGTTCCCATCATCAGAGCCGGGTCGGCGACCAGCGGCGCGACCAGCGCGGCGATCGTGGCGATGTCGACCAGCGGCTCGTCGCCCTGCACGTTGCAGACGATCTCGTCGTCCAGCCCCGCCGCGACCTCGGCCAGGCGGTCGGTCCCGGTCGGGTGGTCGGGCGAGGTCATCACGGCCTCGAAGCCCGCGGCTTCGACCACGTCGGCGATGCGGCGGTCGTCGGTCGCGACCAGGAAGCGCTGCACGACGCCCGCATCGCGCGCGGCGGCCACGCGCTCGGCGACGTGCAGGATCATCGGCTTGCCGGCCAGCTTGAAGAGCGGCTTGCCAGGAAACCGGGTCGAGGCGTAGCGCGCCGGGATGATCGCGGTGATGGACACCGCTCGTCCTCGGCGACCTAGCGCTTGGAGTACTGGAAGCGGGCGCGGGCGCCGCGCTGGCCGTACTTCTTGCGCTCTTTCTCGCGCGCGTCGCGCGTGAGCAGGCCCAGGCGCTTCAGCGTCGGGCGCAGCGTCGGGTCGTACTTCTGGAGCGCGCGCGCGATGCCGTGCCGGATCGCGCCGGCCTGACCGGTGTCGCCGCCGCCCTTCACGGTGATGAACATGTCGAAGTTGCCCATGTGCTCGACGGCGCGCAGGGGCTCCTGGAAGTGCATGCGCAGGATCTCGCGCGGGAAGTAGTCCTCGGCGGTGCGGTGGTTGATCTTCACGTCGCCCGTGCCCAGGCGGATGAAGACGCGCGCGGTCGCAGTCTTGCGGCGGCCCGTGGCGTAGAAGCGGGCGGACTGACGCGCCATCGTCATCGGCGGATCTCCAGGGGCTGCGGGGACTGCGCGGCGTGAGGATGCGTCGCGCCGGGGTAGATCTTGAGCTTCGTCAGCATGCGTCGGCCCAGCGGACCCTTGGGCAGCATGCCCTTCACCGCGGCGCGCAGGACGCGGTCCGGGTGGGTCTGGAGCATCCGGCCGGCCGTCGTCGTGCGCAGCCCGCCCGCGTAGCCGGAGTGTCGGATGTACTCCTTCTGGTCGAGCTTGCGACCGGTCAGGCGCACGTTCTTGGCGTTCACGACCACGACGAAATCGCCACCGTCCACGTGCGGGGTGTAGGTCGGCTTGTGCTTGCCGCGCAGGATCGTGGCCAGGTGCGAGGCGAAGCGTCCGAGCACCTGATCGCCGGCGTCGGCGACGTACCAGCGTCGCACGACCTCGGCCTCGGAGATGCTGCGGGTCGGATTCTTGGGATTGGGCAAGGACTTCCCCTAAAGCGCAAGCGCGGCCATGGGATATCCGATCGGGCCGGGCGGGTCAAGCGCGGAGGCGGCCCGGGTCCCCGTCCGGCTAGAGTCCCGGTATGGACGCAGCCCACATCTTCACGAATCCCGACGCCTATGCCGACCCCGACGCCTGGCACGACGTGGCGGCCCGCCTGCGCCGCGAGGATCCGGTCTGCCGGATCGAGGCGCCCGACTTCGAGCCCTTCTTCGCCGTCACCCGCCACGCGGACGTGATCGAGGTGGAGCGCCAGGCCGATCGCTTCCTGAACACATCCAACTCGATTCTGGCGCCGATCTCGAAGCGCGGGCCCGACTCGCTGCTCAAGACCCTGGTCAACATCGACGGCGAGGAGCACCGGGCCTACCGCGGCCTGACCAACGAGTGGTTCAAGCCGGGCAACATCCGCCGCTCCTTCGAGCCGCGAATCCGCGCCCTGGCGCGGAAGTACGTCGACCGCATGGTCGAGCTCGGCGGCGAGTGCGACTTCGCGCTCGACGTCGCCCGCTACTACCCGCTTCAGGTGATCATGAGCATCCTCGGCGTGCCCGAGTCGGACGAGCCGCTCATGCTCGACCTGACCCAGAAGATCTTCGGCGCCGACGACGCGGATTTCGCGGCCGACCGCACGCCCGCGGCGCTGCAGGCCGCAGTCGCCGAGATGGTGAAGTACTTCACCGCGGTGACCGCGGACAGGCGCGAACGGCCCGGCGAGGATCTCGCCTCGGCGATCGCGAACGCGCGCTTCCCCGACGGCTCGCGCCTCGATGACGCGGGCACGATCGGCTACTACGCGATCGTCGCGACGGCGGGCCACGACACGACCTCGAGCACGCTGGCCGGCGGACTCGAAGCGCTGATCCGCAATCCCGAGCAGCTCGCGCTCCTGCAGCGCGAGCCCGCGCGACTCGAGAACGCGATCGAGGAGATGATCCGCTGGGTCACGCCCGTGCGTCACTTCCTGCGCCACGCGCAGGAGGACTACGTGCTTCGCGGGACTCGGCTGCGCAAGGGGGACGTGCTGCTGATGTCGTACCTGTCGGCGAACCGCGACGAGGACGTCTTCCACGATTCGCGCCGCTTCGACGTCACGCGCGCGAACGCCTCGGAGCATCTGGCATTCGGCACGGGCGTCCACTTCTGCCTGGGCGCGCTGCTCGCGCGCATGGAGCTGCGCCACTTCTTCGCGGAGCTTCTGCCGCGGCTCGCCTCGATCGAGCTGACCGGGCCGACGTCCTTCACGTCGGCGACCTTCGTCGGCGCGCCGAAGCGGATCCCGATCCGCTA
>CAZMKX010000071.1:0-10834 GCA_964566375.1 uncultured Myxococcales bacterium | reverse complement strand
GGGCCGGCCGATCGCAAAGCCCGCGCGCAGGCCCGCCATGCCGTAGATCTTCGAGAACGTGCGCAGGACGACGACGTCCTTGCCCTCGCGCACCAGGTCGGCGCCCGGCTTCTCGTCCGAGAAGTGGATGTACGCCTCGTCGAGCAGCACGATCGAGCCCGCGGGCTTGTTCGCGATCAGCCACTCGATCTCGGCGCGCGGCGTGATGGTGCCGGTCGGGTTGTTCGGATTGCACACGTAGAAGATGCCGGGCGGCTTCGCCTTCGCCGCTTCGAGCATCGCGCGAAGATCGTGCGCGCCGTCGGGCGCGAGCGGAACCCGTTGCACGGGCGCGCCGATGAACTCGGCCGCGCGCGCGGCGGCTTCGTAGCCGGGCTCGACGGTCACGAGCGCGCGTTCAGGCGAGGTGAACGCGATCACGCCGTGGTGTAGGGCCAGGCTCGAGCCGGCGTAGGCGACGAAGTTCTCGGGCTTCAGCCCCTCGAGCTGCGCGGCGCGATCGATCAGCGCGCTCGTCTCGGGGTACTGGTAGCGATTGCCGTTGCGCGCGACCGCGACCAGCGCCTCGAGCGCGGCGGGCGAGGGGCCTTCGGGGAACTCGTTGGCGTTGATCACGACCGAGCCCGGCTTCGGCTTCGTGCCCAGGTTCGAGAGCTGCGCAAGCGCGTGTTCGGAGCCGAACGGGATCGTCGCGCTCGCGCCGGCCAGCGCCAGCGCGCGGAGCACGCCGCGCCGCGTGAAGCCGCGGCGCGCGAGCTCGTCGACGAGATCGGGGATACCCACGGCGCCGAGCGTATCGCGCCCGCAGGGGCGCGTCAGCCGCCTTGACTTACTTGACGAGCGTCAAGTAAGTTGGCGGGCGTGGATCGACGCACGACCGCGAAGAAGCGACCCCGAGCGCGGCAGGCCGAGCGCCGCGCGACTTCGCAGCGCCGCCTGCTCGACGCTGCGACGCACCTGATCGCGGAGCAGGGCTTCAGCAAGACTTCCCTCGCGCAGATCGGCGAGAAGGCGGGCTACAGCCGCGGGATCGTGAACGAGCGCTTCGGCTCGAAGTCGGAGCTCGTGCACGCGCTCGCGCAGGAGTTCCAGACCTACTTCGCGCACGACCAGCTCGAGCCCGCGCTCGCCGACAAGCGTGGCCTCGAGGCGCTGCTCGTCACGGTCGACACGTACCTCGACGCGATCGTTCGCAGCGAGCACCTCGGCCGCGCCTACTACGGGCTTCTCGGCGAGTCGATCGGGCTCGTGCCGGAGATCCACGCCACGTTCGTCGAGGCCGACCGCGCGCTGCGCGCGGGCGTCGAGCGCACGGTCCGCTCCGCGATCCGCGCGGGAGAGATGCCGCGGGACGTCGACGCGACGGCGTTCGCCGTCTTCCTCGTCGGGCTCCTGCGCGGCGTCGTGCTGCAGTGGCTGCTCGCCCCGGCCGGGTTCGATCTCGACGCGGTGCGGGTGGAGATCCGGCGTACACTCGAACGCGCGTTCGCGAGGTGAGCCATGGGTGAGCTGCTCGGCGTCGGCACCACGCACGTTCCGTATCTGATGAGCGCGCCCGAGAACGTGCTGCGCTTCCGCAGGATGCTCTGCGGGATGGCGGAGGCGCGCTTCCAGAAGAAGTTCGTGGATCCGCCGGAGGCGTTGGCCGAGATGGGCGGCGACCCGGAGGCCGTCGCGCGCGAGCACCACCGGCTGCACTGGCAGGCGTTCGCGGAGCTGCGCCGGCGCATCGACGCGCTGAATCCCGACGCGATCCTGCTGATCGGCGACGACCAGGCGCAGGCCTTCCTGCCGGGAAACATGCCGCCGTACGCGATCTACGTCGGCGCCGAGGTCGACGCCACGCCCTTCCACATGACGCGAATGCCCGGCGACGCCGAGTACGTGAAGCACACGTGGGGCGTCGATCCGACGCATACCTACCGCTGGCCGTGTCACGCGCCCGCGGCCGTCGCGCTGCGCGACGGGCTGATCCGGCGCGGCTTCGACATCGCGTCGACGAACGACCTGAACGCCGCGCACTGGAAACACGGCCTGCCGCACGCGCACGCGAACACGCAGCTCTTCCTGCACAACCAGGACGGGCGCTTCCCGCTGATCCCCCTGTTCGTGAACTGCTACGGCGCCGAGCTCGCGATCTTCGATCCGGCCGTGCGTGCGGATCCGTCGCGCGCGTCGGGCTATCCCGCCGCGCCGACGTCCCGGCGTCTGTATGCGATGGGCGAGGCGATCCGCGAGATCGTCGAGGCGTCACCGTACCGTGTGCTCGTCTGCCCGAGCTCGACGTGGTCGCACACCTGGCTCGCCAGCCGCTACGACGGCATGCGCATGGACGTCGAGGGCAACACCGAGATCATGCGCTGGCTCGAGGCCGGTGAGGGCTGGCGGCTGCGCGACTACGACAGCCCCGAGATCGAGGCGAACGGCGATCACGAGCTGCGCAACTGGATCGTCGCCGCCGGCGCGATGGGCAGCCGCAAGCTCGAGGTGACCTGGCACTGCGCGTCGTGGGTGTCGACGGGCTTCCGCGTGTTCGGCGTCTGGCAATGAGCGGGCAGCTCACGGTCGACGTCCACAACCACATCGTCTGCGAAGACGTGGTGTCGTTCCTCGCGCGGGACGGCGCGCGTCTCGACACGCGCATCGTCGAGACGCGTGAGGGCCGCTTCGCGCACATCGGCGCGCAGGCCGTGCGGCCGCTCCACGCGCGCATGTGCGACCCGCGGGCGCGGCTCGTCGACATGGACCGGCTCGGGATCGACGTGCAGGCGGTCTCGTGCACGCCGTTCGTGTTGTACGCGGATGCGCCGGCGGACGTGGCGCTCGCGCTCGCGCAGGTGAACAACGACGCCCTCGCCGCGCTCGCGCGCGCGCATCCGAGCCGCTTCGCGCCGCTCGCGTCCGTTCCGCTGCAGGCGCCCGAGCTCGCCGCGCGCGAGCTCGCGCGCGCCCACGCGCTGGGCCTCCGCGGCGTCGAGATCCCCGCGCGCCCGGGGGCGCTCGACCTCGACGACGCGCACCTCGACGCCTTCTGGTCTGCCGCCGAGGCGCTCGGAATGCCCGTCTGCATCCACCCGTTCGAGGCCTCGCCGATCGGGCCGTTCGCGCGCTACGCGCTCTCGCCGCTGGTCGGGAATCTCTTCGACACGGGCATGGCCGCGACGCTTCTCGTGATGGGCGGTGCGCTCGAGCGTCATCCGCGCCTGCGCGTCCTGCTGTACCACGGCGGCGGCACGTTCCCGGCGCTGCTCGCGCGCCTCGAGATGGGCTACGAGCGGATCGCGGAAGCGCGCGCCGCCTCGCCCAGGCCGCCGTCGGCCTACCTCGACCACTTCTGGCTCGACACCGTGACGTTCGACGCGCGCTGGCTCGGCTACCTGGTCGGTCGCTTCGGCGCCGATCACGTCGTGCTCGGCAGCGACTACCCGCTTCCGCTCGGCCCGCGCGATCCGGTCGCGGAGGTGCGCGCGCTCGGCCTCGATGCGCACAGCGAAGCGGCGGTCCTGGGCGGAAACGCGTGCGCGCTGCTCGGAATCCCGCGCGGCGCGGAGCGCGCGGCATGAGACTGTCGGGGCGCGTCGCGATCGTGACCGGAACGAGCCCGAACATCGGCGGAGGAATCGCCGAGGCGCTCGCTGGGGAGGGCGCGCGCGTCGCGTGCGTCGACCACGTAGCGGCGAACGCGGAGGATTGTGCCGCGGGAATCCGCAAGCTCGGCGGGCAGGCGCTCGCGATTCAGGCCGACATCACGAACGAGCCTGCGGTCGCAACGCTCGTCGCGCGCGTCGCGCGGGAGCTCGGCCCGATCGACGTGCTGGTGAACAACGCGGCGATCTTCAACCAGAAAGGCGTCCTCGACATGCCGCTCGCGGAGTGGTCCGCGCAGCTCGCGGTGATCCTGGACGGCGCATTTCTGTGTACCCAGGCCGTCGCGCGCCAGATGGTCGCGCGCGGGCAGGGCGGGTCGATCGTGAACGTCATCTCCACGGCTGGCCACCAGGGCCAGCCCGGAAACGTCGGCTACTGCACCGCCAAGTCGGGGCTGCTCAACTTCACGCGCTCGGTCGCGATGGAGCTCGCGCCGCACGGGATCCGCGTGAACAGCCTGACGCCCACCGCGACCGATCCGCACGAAGGCATGGACCGCGCCGAGCGCTGGGGCCGGCCGCGGCCTTCGCCGCGCGTGGTGGAGGCGTTCGAGGCCTTCCGGCGCGGAGTGCCGACCCAGCGGCTGCCGTCTCCGAGCGACTACGGCAGTGCCGTGGTGTACCTGGTCTCCGACGACGCGCGGAACGTCACCGGCACCGACCTGCGCGTCGATTCCGGCGCGGTCGCACGCTACTGGGCGTGGGATCCCGCGCACGAATCCGAGCCACCGTCGAAGAAGGAGCGCTGATGGCGACCCGAACCACGCACGTCGACGACGACGTTCAGAGGGGCCTGTTCCGCGTGCAGCGCGAGGCCTTCCTGTCGGACGAGATCCTCGAGCTGGAGCGGGCGCGCATCTTCGATCGCTCCTGGCTCTACCTGGGCCACGAGTCCGAGGTCGCGCAGCCCGGGGACTTCCGCGTGCGCGAGCTGGGCGCGCGCCGCGTGATCTTCGTGCGCGGCAGGGACGGCGTCGTTCGCGCGCTGCTCAACGCCTGCACGCACCGCGGCGCGGAGGTGTGTCGCGAGCGCGGCGGCCATGCCAACAGCTTCCAGTGCTTCTACCACGGGTGGACCTTCCGCAACGACGGCACGCTGATCGGCGTGCCCGGCGAAGAGGCGTACGGCCCGGGCTTCTCGCGCGAGAAGCTCGGCCTGCCCGAGGCGAATCGGCTCGAGTCGTACCGCGGCTTCTTCTTCGTGAGCTTCGACCCCGACATCGTCCCGCTGCGCGAGTATCTGGCCGGCGCGGCCGAGTATCTGGATCTGGTCGCGGACCAGTCGGAGCTCGGCATGGAGATCGTCGGCGGAACGCAGTCGTACGCGATCAACGCGAACTGGAAGCTGCTCGTCGAGAACAGCTACGACGGGTATCACGCGCAGGTCGCGCACGCGCGCTACCTGAAGTACCTGGCCGCGAGCGGCGCGGTGGGGCGGCTCTCGGGCTCGACGCGGGACCGCGCGCGGGACCTCGGCAACGGCCACGCGTGCGTCGAGTACACCGCGCCGTGGGGACGGCCGATCGCGCACTGGGTGCCCGCGTTCGGCGAGCACACCGCGCCGGAGTTCGCCGAGATCCGCGCGAAGCTCGAGGCGCGGCTCGGCCCCGAGCGCGCGCATCGCATCGCCACCACGAGCCGAAACCTCGGCATCTTCCCGAATCTGGTGGTGAACGACATCATGGCGATCACCGTGCGCACGTTCCATCCGCTCGCACCGGGACGGATGAACGTCGAGGCGTGGTCGCTCGCGCCGCGCGGCGAGGCGCCCGAGCACCGCCGCCACCGGCTCGAGAACTTCCTGACCTTCCTCGGACCGGGCGGCTTCGCGACGCCCGACGACATCGAAGCGCTCGAGTCGTGCCATCGCGGCTATGCGGCGACGCCCGACGCCTGGAACGACCTCTCTCGCGACGTCGAAACGGCCGAGCCGCCGATCACGGGCGAGCACCAGATGCGCGCGTTCTGGCGGCGCTGGCAGGAGCTCGTCGCCCCGAACGTGACGTCGCTCGCGGGGGCGCGCCGTGTCGCAAGCCGCTAGCCACTCCACCGCGCTGCGCGCCGCGGACCTGTCGCGCGCCGAGATAGAGGACTTCCTGTTCGCCGAAGCCGCGCTGCTCGACGAGTGGCGGCTCGATTCGTGGCTCGGGCTCTTCACCGAGGACGCGACCTACAGCATTCCCGCGACCGACGCGCCCGACGCCGAGCCCGACGACACGCTCTTCCTGATCGCCGACGACGCCGCGCGTCTGCGCTCGCGCGTCGAGCAGCTCATGGGAAGGACGACTTGGTCCGAGAATCCGCACGCGCGCACGCGGCGGCTGCTCGCGAACGTGCGCATCCGCCGCGCCGAGGGCGCGCGCGCATGGATCACCGCGAACTTCGCCGTGTACCGCATGCGCACGAACCAGATCGCCACCTATGTCGGTCGTTACGAGTACGTGCTCGAGCGGCGGCCGGAGGGTCTGCGCATCCAGCACCGCCGCGCCATCCTCGACCTCGAGTCGCTGCGCGACGTAGGCAAGGTCAGCTTCATCCTCTAACGAGGTTCGGGAGTCGGAGTCATGGATCTGGGAATCGCCGGACGGCGCGCGATCGTGTGCGGTGGAAGCAAGGGGCTCGGTCGCGCCTGCGCAGAGGCGATCGCGCGCGAGGGCGCGCACGTGCTGATCGTGGCGCGCTCGGCGGACACGCTGGAGTCGGCGGCGCGCGAGATCGCGGAGCTCGCCGGTGCGAAGGTCGACGCGGTTGCCGCGGACGTCACGACGCCCGATGGCCAGCGCGCGATCCTGGACGCCTTCCCCGATCCCGACATCCTGGTGAACAACGCCGGTGGCCCGCCGCCGGGAAGCTTTCGAAGCTGGACGCGCGAAGACTGGCTGCGCGCGCTCGACGCGAACATGCTGAGCGCGATCGAGCTGATCCGGCTCACGATCGACGGTATGATCGCGCGTCGCTTCGGGCGCATCGTCAACATCACCAGCCACATGGTGAAGTCGCCCGTGAGCATGCTCGGTCTCTCGAACGGCGCGCGCGCGGGCCTGACCGGCTTCACGAGCGGGCTCTCGCGCGAGGTCGCCGCGCACGGCGTCACGCTGAACAATCTTCTGCCCGGTCAGTTCGACACCGGTCGCCTGCGCTCGAACCACGAGAAGTTCGCGGCCTCGAGCCGGCGTTCGCTCGACGACGTGCGCGAGACCCTGCGCAAGCAGATCCCGGCGCAGCGATTCGGAACGCCCGCGGAGTTCGGCGCCACGTGCGCGTTCCTGTGCAGCGCTCAGGCCGGCTTCATCACCGGGCAGAGCATCCTCCTCGACGGGGGCCAGTTCCCGGGCCTCCTGTGAGCGAGGCGCGGCTCCCCGACGAGATCGCGCGCGAGATCGCCTCGCCCGAGGCGTACGCGGAGTGGGACGGGCTTCACCGCACGTTCACGCGCGTCGCCGCGCGCGACGCCGAGGTCGCGGGACAGCGCGTGCGCAAGGGTGACCTGGTCGTCCTCTGCTTCCCGTCGCGAAACCGCGACGAGGAGGTCTTCGACGCGCCCTTCGAGTTCCGCGCGGACCGAGCGCCGAACCGGCAGATCGGCTTCGGCGCGCACATGTGCCTGGGCGTGCACCTCGCGCGCATGGAGATGGCGATCCTCTACGAGGAGCTCCTGCCGCGGCTGGCCTCGCTCGAGCTCGCGGGCACGCCGCGGCGCACGGTGACGAACTTCGTCGGCGGCCCGAAGTCGCTGCCGATCCGCTACCGGGTGACGGCCTGAGACGGCGAAGCCGCGAGCTCCGCGAGAAGGCGCCGGCGCATGAACCACGCGTGCGAGTCCAGCCACAGGCCCCAGATCAGCATCGGCACGTAGAACGCCAGCAGGCCGTGATACGCGAACGGCCCGCTGTGGGTGAACGCCGGCCCGCCCGCGAACACGAGCAGGGCCGCGCCGACGAGCGAGGCCTTCGAGACGCCGTCGGGAATCAGCTTGTTCTTCCCGGTGTCGCCGAGCGCGACCAGCGCCGTCGCGACCATCTGCAGCGACAGGAACACCCAGCCGAGCAGGAAGCCCAGCCAGGCGACGTCGTTCAGCGCGACGACGACGTCGGCCGACGCACCGGGTCGGTACGCTGCGCCGATCCAGAAGCCGGCGTTCAGGAAGACGATCAGCGCGATCAGGATCCCGCACACGGCCGTGGTGATCGACCAGAGCGGCCGCGCGCCTTCGATCTCGGCGAGGAGCAGGCCGAACTGGACCGACACCACGACCAGGAACGCGCACGCGACGATCAGGATCGAGTTTCCGAGCAGCATTCCGTCGCGGTGCGTCTCGACGAAGAACGTCCGGGTCGCCTCCGCGCCGAGGTCCGCGGGCGCCGGCAGCCAGAAGTGGGCGAGCCCGAGCCAGCCCAGCACGATCAGCACCGTGAAGATCGGCGCGCACCACAAGCCGAAGAGCTGGTGTCGGAGCCGCGTCGTCGGCGCGATCATGCCTCGCTCCGTTCGCCGGCCGTGACGACCTCGAGCGCGCCGCTCGCGAGCGACTCGCGCAGCCGCTTCTTGTCGAGCTTGCCGACGCTGGTCTTCGGGATCTCCGCGACGAAGGCGAAGCTCTCCGGGTTCGACCAGCGCGCGACCTTCGGGGCGAGGAACGCGCGCAGCTCGTCGGCCGTCGGCGTCTGGCCGGCGCGCGCCACGACACAGGCGAGCGGGCGCTCGACCCACTTCTCGTCGGGTCGCGCGATCACTGCGGCCTCCGCCACTTTCGGGTGTTGCGCGAGCAGGTTCTCGAGCTCGACCGACGAGATCCACTCGCCGCCCGACTTGATCACGTCCTTCGTGCGGTCGCGGATCACCATGTAGCCGTCGGCATCGATCGAGGCGACATCGCCCGTCGAGAACCAGCCTTCGCGCTCCACGGGCTCCGCGTGCTCCGGCCCGAAGTAGCGAGAGACCACGTTCAGCCCGCGAACCTGCAGCTCGCCGCTCGAATCGCCGTCCTCGGGCAGCGGGCGACCCGCCGCGTCGACGATGCGGATCTCGACGGTCGGCGCCGGCAGGCCCTGACGCGACAGGATCTCCGCGCGCGCCTCCGGCCCGTCGATCGACACGGTGGTCTTCACGCGCGCGGCGGTGCCGAGCGGAACCTCCGTCATGCCCCAGGCCTGGCGCAGCTCGACGCCGAGCTTCGCGAAGCGGGCGATCAGCGGCGCAGGCACGGCCGACCCCGCGCAGATCACGCGCTCGAGCGGCGCGAGCGCACGGCCCGCAGTCTCGGCGAGGGCGGCGACGCCGCTCCACAGCGTCGGCACGCCCGCCGAGAACGTCACGCGCTCCGCGTCGATCGACGCCAGCACGTCGGTCGGCTGCAGGTTCGGGCCGGGCAGGACGAGCTTCGCGCCGACCATCGCGCCGACGTACGGCATGCACCAGCCCGCCGCGTGGAAGAGCGGCACCGCGACCAGGATCGAGTCGCGCTCGGCGAGCCCGAAGCCGTCCACGGTCGCCATCAGGATCGACGCGTGCGCGAGCGAGCGGTGGCTGTACAGGACGCCCTTCGGATGGCCGGTCGTGCCGGACGTGTAGCAGAGCAGGGCAGCGTCGTCCTCGTCGCCTTCGACGAAGCGGAAGTCCGGATCACCGCGCGCGATCAGGTCCTCGTAGCGGTACGCGGGAGCGAGCGTCGTCGCCGGCAGCGGCCCGTCGCCCATCAGCACGTACGCGCGCACGTTCGGCAGCTCGGGCGCGATCGACTCGAGCAGCGGGACGAGCGAGTCGTCGACGAAGATCACGCGGTCGTCGGCGTGCGCGGCGATCCAGACGAGCTGGTCGGCGTGCAGGCGCAGGTTCAGCGTGTGCAGCACGTAGCCGGCGCCGGGCACGGCGTAGTAGATCTCCACGTGCCGGTACGTGTTCCAGGCCAGCGTCGCAACCCGCTCGAACGGCTCGAGCCCGAGCTGCGCGAGCGAGGACGCCAGCCTTCGCGCCCGAGCGCCGATCTCGCCCCAGCGCGTGCGGTGCACGCCCGCAGAGGTGCGCGTCACCACCTCGCGCTCGCCGAAGTAGCGCTCCGCGCGCGCCAGGAACGGCGTCACGCGCAGCGGGATCCGCATCATCCCGCCCTTCACGTCAGTAGAGCCTCACCGCGAGGTCCTTGAACCCGTTCACGAAGTTCGAGCGCACGCGGCGCGGCGGCGCCGTCACCTGCGCGTTCGGATAGCGGCGCAGGAACTCGCTGAAGAACGAACGCAGCTGCATCAGCGCGAGCCGCGCACCCAGGCAGAAATGCTGGCCGATGCCGAAGCCGAGCTGCTGCGGCCCGTCGCGGCCGACGTCGAAGCGGTCGGCCGAAGCGAACGCGTCCTCGTCGCGGTTCGCGGACGCGTACCACAGGATCAGCTTGTCGCCCTTGCGGATCGCGACGCCGCGCAGCTCCGCGTCGACCGCGGCCGTGCGCCGCATGTGCATGATCGGGCAGACCCAGCGCACGATCTCGCTTGCGGCGGGCTCGACGAGCTTCGGATCTTCGAGCAGCCGGCGTCGCTGCTCCGGGAAATCGCACAGCGCCTGCACGCCGCCGGTGATCGAGTTTCGCGTCGTCTCGTTTCCCCCGACGATGATCAGGATGAACGTGCCGAGGTACTGCTCCTTCGTCATCGCCTCGCCGTCCACGCGCGAGTTGGCGAGCGCGCTGATCAGGTCGTCGCCGGGCTTTTCGACCCGCGCGTCCCACAGGTGCGCCGCGTACTCCGTCATCTCGCCCATGTCCGAGGCGAGCTGCTCCGGGCTCTTGCGCAGCTCGGGATCGTCCTCGGCGATCAGCGCGTTCGACCAGTCGAAGAGCTTCATGCGGTCGCTCTGTGGCACGCCGAGCAGCTCGGCGAGCACCTGGATCGGCAGCTCCGCCGCGACCTCGGTCACGAATTCGCACTCGCGCCGGTCGCCGAGGCGGTCGAGGAGCGCGCGCACGCGCTCGCGGATGCGCGGCTCGAGCAGCGCCAGGCGCGACGGCCCGAAGCTCGGCGAGAGCAGCCGGCGGTAGCGGTTGTGCTCGGGCGGATCCATGCTGATGAACGGCGCGTCGGTCTTCTCGGCGCCGAGCCCCGCGACGCCGACCACGTTCTCGTCGAAGATGCGGTGGCCGCCCAGCGCGCGCGCGGACGAGAACACCTGCGGGTTCTTCGACACCGCGACCACGTCGT
>CAZMKX010000070.1:8890-10868 GCA_964566375.1 uncultured Myxococcales bacterium | reverse complement strand
ACCACCGCGCGACACTGCTCGGCTTCGCGCGGCACTACGAGACCGGCGAGCCGCTGCCCGACGCGCTGTTCGAGAAGCTGCGCGCCGCGCGCACGTTCCGCGCCGGCTCCGCGATGCTGCGCCAGCTCTTCTTCGGAGTCGTCGACCTCGAGCTCCATCACCGCTTCGATCCCGACGGCGCCGAGTCGATCTGGGACGTCGAGGAGCGCATCGCCGAGACGACGGCGGTGCTGCCGCGCCTGCCGGAAGACCGCTTCCTGTGCAGCTTCGGGCACATCTTCGCGGGCGGCTACGCGGCCGGGTACTACTCGTACAAGTGGGCGGAGGTGCTCTCTGCCGACGCGTTTGCCGCCTTCGAGGAAGCCGGGCTCGAAAACGCCGCGCGCCTGCGCGAGGTCGGCCGCCGCTACCGCGAGACGGTGCTCGCGCTCGGCGGCAGCGTGCCCGCGATGGACGTCTTCAAGGGCTTCCGCGGCCGGGAGCCGAAGACCGACGCACTTCTGCGTCTGTATGGTCTGATCGCGGCCTGAGCGGCGCTGCGCGTCGACGGGCGCGCCCTCTTCGCGCCGGCGGTACGTCTCGCCGGCGAGCTGGCGCGCTTCGACGAGGCCGGCGTCGAGCAGGCGCTGCGAGCCTTCGAGCGCGCTCGGGCCTGCTCACAGCAGACCGCCGCCCAACTCCCGTGGTCGCCGGCGATCGCCTCGCGGTCGCAGCCCGAAACGCAGAACGAGAGCGTGGCTCGGATCACGGAGAGCGGTAGCGAGATCTCGTGGCGCCGAGATCCCATGCGCCTGCCTTCCGTCGCGATCGACGCGCGCACGGCGTCCGTCAGATTCCTCCGCCTTGCTCGAAGGCGCCATCGTCCGCCGAAACCGTGGCCGATCGTCGCGAGACGCGGCCGGTCGCGATGCCGATCGCGAGCACGATCAGCGCGAAGGCGATCTGCGGTGCCGAGGTCGGAAGGGCCGAACGCGCGGTCGCGATCCAGACGTCGACCTCGCGCACCAGAATGATCACCGCCATGACCAGGACGAAGCCGGCGAAGGACCGGCGGAGCGAGGCGGGATTGATCCGGTGGGCGAGGCGGGTCCCCAGGAACGAGCCCGCGATCGCGCACGCGGAAACGGACGCGATCAGCCCGTAGCTCACCTGAACGTGTCCCGCGTAGCCCGAAAATCCCGCGAGCGTGTTCAGCAGGATGATGACGAGCGACGTCCCGACCGCCGAAGGCAGAGGCAGGCCGGCCCAGAGAGCGAGCGCGGGCACGATCAGAAATCCGCCGCCCGCGCCCACGAGCCCGGTGAAGAGTCCGACGCCGAAGCCCTGCGCGACGAGCGGCGCGAGCGCGCGCGTCCCCGACGAGGCTCCCTTCGGCACGCGCCGCCCGCGCCACATGGCGAGCGCCGTGATGACCATCATCGCCGCGAAGAGCAGAAGCAGAAGCGTTCCGTCGAGGAAGGCGCCGGCCCGGCCGCCGACGTGGGCCCCGACCATGCCCGCGACGCCGAAGTAGAGACTCGTGCGCAGCTCGACGTTTCCCGCGCGCCAGTGCTGAACGGCGCCGGAGACACTGGCCGCGCCCACGATCAGGAGTGAGCTCGCGATCGCTTGCTTCGGATCGAGCCCGAAGACGTAGACGAGCAGCGGCACCGACAGGATCGAGCCTCCTCCGCCGAAGAAGCCGAGCGACACGCCGATCAGGACGCTGAGGGCGAGGCCGAGTGCTTCCATTGCGCCCGCTCAGTCGCTCGTGCGCCCGTTGATCTGGATGTTGCCCAGCCGCTGCTCTGCGACGGTCGTCTGGACCGCGAGCGGGCGGCCCTTCGGCAGATAGTCGTGTCCCATGAAGAGCGTGTCGCCGACGAATACCGCGTCGCCGATCTTCCAGGACATGTGCGCGGGCGTGTGTCCGGGCGTGTGCAGGGCTTCGAGCTCGAGCGTTCCGAAGCCCAGCCGCCGGCCGTCGTCGAGCAGCACG
>CAZMKX010000070.1:0-8790 GCA_964566375.1 uncultured Myxococcales bacterium | reverse complement strand
GGCTTCGAGCTCGAGCGTTCCGAAGCCCAGCCGCCGGCCGTCGTCGAGCAGCACGTCGAACTGACGGCCGTCGACCGGAAAGTCGCTGCCGAGGTTGTAGATGTCGCGAAACACGCGCTGCACCTCGCCGACGCGCGCTCCGGTCACGGTTCTCGCGCCGTACCGCTCCTTGAAGAACGGCAGTCCCGTCATGTGATCGGCGTGCTCGTGGGTGTCGATCGCGTACGGGATCTGGAGCTTCTCGCCGTCGTGCGCGACGGTCGACAGCGTGCAAGTGCGTTCGTCGAAGAAGTGCTGGACGTGCATGTCGCTCACTCCCGGAACTCCCGGCAGCATGTAGCCACGATGTCGCCCGGCGCAAGCAGACCCTAGGCGGGGGGATTGCGATCCGAAGCTTGCCAGAGCGAGGCGCACGCGACGGCGAGCGCGAGCACGAGCCCGCCGTAGACATAGGTGACGGACGTGGCGTCACCGAGGTGGGGAAACCCGGTCCGCACGCTTCGCTCGGCCGCGTTCGTCGCGGCATGCAGCAGGGCCACGATCAGGACGCTGTCGCGCGCGCCGTGCAGAACGCGCGCGAAGATCAGCGAGTACGCCACGCAGAGCACCGTGAAGAGCGCCAGGCTCGCGCCGCCGCCCGTACGTCCTCCCGCGGGCAGCAGGAAGACCGGAGCATGCCAGAGCCCCCAGATCACTCCGATCGCGACGCTCGACCGCACGACGCTCCAGTGGCGCTCGAGCGCGGACTGGAGGAAGCCGCGCCAGCCGAGCTCCTCCCCGAGACCGCCTCCCAGCGCGAAGTGCCTGGCCACCAGGGGGAGGAAGAGTGCGAAGCCCGCCGCGTCGAAACGCGTGACGTCCCGCACGGCCGAGATGTACGAGCAGGCAATGACCCAGACCACGAGCGGCCCGAGCAGCGCGAGCGCGTACCAGGCTGCGTCGACGCGCCAGCGCAAAAGCTGCGACAGCAGTGCACGAAGCTGTGCGCGGCCGCCGCAGAGTCGGGCCGTCACGAGCCCCGCGAGCGACGGGCCGAACTTCGCAGCGACGTGAAGCGACTCCGCTGTCGCGCCATCGAGCCCGCGCGCGCCGAGCTCCAATCCCCAGCTCGCACCGAAGGCGATCGAGAGGAAGACGAGCAAGGGGTGCCGTGCCATGGCTCAGCCCCGGCCGGGTGGGCGGACCTCTTCGGGCGTCGTTGCGGGCAGACCGCAGACCTGTCCCCGACACAGATATGCGGTCGGGGCGCCCTTCCGTTGCGTGCGGCCTTCGAGCAGGTCGGGCGCGAGCCATTCGGGCGCCGCGCCCGGCGGGACGATCACGACCGCGTCCTCGGGTCCGAGCAGGGCGCGGGAGCGTGCCGCGAGCGCCTGCGTGCGCGCGTCGTCCGCGGGGCCGAGTACGAGCGCAAGCCCGAGCCCGGATTCGTGCAGCGCGGCGGCGCGTGTCAGCGTCGGCAGATAGAGCGGCGCGCGCGACGCGACCGGGCCCTCGCGCTCGAACACCGCCTCGCAGATCTCGCGCAGCTCCGACCGGCCCGTGAGCTCGTGAAGCCGCAACAGCGCCAGAACCGCCAGGCCCGCGCCGGCCGGCGTCGCACCATCGCCGTCGCTGGCCGGCCGGAAGACCAGCGTGCCGTCGCCGCGCGGCGAGAAGTACAGCTCGCGCGTCGAGGCGTCCCAGAAGCGCGCGCGCAGCTCGTCGGAGACGACGAGCGCGGACTCCACCCAGCGCGGATTCCCGTCGGCGCGCGACAGGTCGAGCAGCGCGAGGATCAGCGCGGCGTGATCATCGAGGAACGCCGGGATCTTCGCCTGCCCGTCCTCGTACACGCGGAGCAGCGAGCGGCCGCCGTCGGACATGCGCGTCAGCACGAAGTCGGCGGCCCGCGCCGCCGACGCGAGCCAGTCGGGCCGCTCGAAGACCGTGCCCGCGAGCGCGAGCCCCGAGATCGCGTAGCCGATCCAGGCGCACACGTTCTTGCGGTCGGTTGCAGGCGCGACCCGCGCGCTGCGCGCGGCGAAGAGCGCCGCGCGCGCCCGTGCGTAGCGCGGGCGTTCGCCCGCGAGGCCGTGCGTGAGGACGCTCTTGCCGCTGTGCTCGAAGGTGCCCTCGGGCTCGACTCCGTACGCATCGCAGAAGTCGGCGCCTTCCTCTGGTCCGAGCACGGCCGCGATCTCGTCCGGGCTCCACACGAAGAAGCGTCCCTCCTCGCCCTCGCTGTCTGCGTCCTGGCTCGCGAAGAACCCGCCGGCGGGGTCGCGCATCTCGCGCTCGAGCCACGCGACGGTCTCCTCGACGGGCCAGCGCAGGCTCTCGACTCCGGTCTGCCGGAACGCCTCGGCGTACACGCGCAGGAGCTGGCCGTTGTCGTAGAGCATCTTCTCGAAGTGCGGCACGAGCCAGCGCTCGTCGGTCGAGTAGCGGTGGAAGCCGCCGCCGAGCTGGTCGAAGATGCCGCCGCGCGCCATCTTCTCGAGCGAGAAGACGAGGTGCTCGAGCGCGTCGCCGCGCGCGATCCCGAGCTGCGCGGCCGCGAGCAGGGATTCGAGGTTCGTCGCGGTGGGGAACTTCGGCGCGGCGCCGAAGCCCCCGTGCCGCCGGTCCGCGCGCGCCATCATCTGCCGCACCAGAACCGACAGCGATTCGCGGCCCAGCGGGTCGGGCGCGGTCACCTCGGGTCGTGCGCGCAGCGCGTCGAGCACCTGCTCGGCGGCTTTCCGCACGTCGTCGCGCTGTGTCTTCCAGGCGCGCGACACGGCCAGAACGATCTCGGCGAAGCTCGGGCGGTTGTGCATGCGGCGCGGCGGAAAGTAGGTGCCGCCCATGAACGGCCGGCCGTCGGGCATGCAGAACATGTTCAGCGGCCAGCCGCCCGAGCCCGTCATGCGCTGAACCGCCTCCATGTAGATCTGGTCGACGTCGGGGCGTTCCTCGCGGTCGACCTTGATCGCGATCACGTGCTCGTTCATCAGCCGCGCGACGTTCGCGTCCTCGAACGACTCGCGCTCCATCACGTGACACCAGTGACACGACGAGTAGCCGATCGAGACGAGCACCGGCTTGTCCTCGGCGCGCGCGCGCGCCCAGGCCTCGTCGCCCCACGGGTACCAGTCGACCGGGTTGTGCGCGTGCTGGCGCAGGTACGCGCTGGATTCCTGCGCGAGCCGGTTCGCCATCAGACGAACTCGGGCGGACGCGCGGCCTGGATCCAGCTCGGGTAGTCGCGGTACGCGACCTTTTCCTGGCGCGCCTTCACCCGCGCGAGCAGCGCCCCGCGCGCCGCCGGCGTGAGCGGCGTGAGCGCGCGCACGCCCTCGGCGATCGACAGGTAGTGGTCGCGCACGTGCTGGCCGACGTACTTCGCGTGCTTGCGCGAGTCGACGATGTTGCCCTTTCCGGTGACGACGTTGCCTGCCGCGAAAAGGGTCGGGAAGTCCGGCAGGCGGCCGAGATCCCAGTCCGAATAGCCGTAGAGCTCGCCTTTCATCGGCACGCCTTCGATCGGCTCCGGAATGCTGCCGATCGAGCTGATCACCTGCGAGCCGCGCACCTCCTCGAGCTCGTCGGTCTGCACGAGCTTGCCGCCGTCCATGCGCGTCACCGCGAAGCGCATGCCGACGACGCGGTCGTTCTCGACGATCAGCGAGTGCGGCGCGCGCAGCGGGCGCACGTTGAACAGGAACTTCGAGGTCGCCTTCTCGAGCATGTTCGCGCGCGTCTTCTCGATCTTCGCGCGCGTCTTCTCGTCGGCGCCGTCGGGCATCGTGACGAGCGGCATGTCCTCCGGGCGCCGGCGATAGAAGAGCGTCGCGCCCCTAAAGCCGAGCTGCTGCCAGGTGAGGCCGTGCTTCTCGAGCTCCTTCGGAATGCCCTTCACCTCGAGCTCCTCGAGGTCGGCGTGGATGCCGCGCTTCTCGAGTGCGCCGCGCGCCAGCTCGAGGTTGATCGCCTTCGAGACGTCGATCGACGCCAGCCCGCCGCCCACCACGATCGTGTCGTCCAGCGCCTCGTAGCGGGTGCCGGCGAAGCCCGCCTCGTGGCGGTGGTTGAACCAGTAGATGAACGGATTCTGGTAGACGAGGCCCTTGCCGACCCACTTCTCGGCGTCGGGGACCGCGAGCGGGCGGTCGCGCCAGGCGCCGTTCGCGAGCACGACGCAGTGGAAGCCCCAGGTCTCGGCGAGCTCGCGCAGCCCGAGGTCGCGTCCGATCTTCGTGGCGGGGACGAAGTGCACGTGCTCCTGCCCGAGCTTCGCGTCGATCGTCGCGTACTCCTTCGCGCGCAGGCCGACGTGCCAGCGCGGCAGGCCGTCCTCGACCTTTCCGTAGGGCCGCTTGTTCTGCTCGAACACGACCGTCAGGAAGCCCTGCTTGGCGAAGATGTCCGCCGCCTCGGCGCCGGCAGTTGCGCCACCGATCACCGCGACCGCGAAGGATTCGTTTTCCGTCATGGTCGGCGATTCTACCGCAGGGCGTTTTGACACGGTGGCGCGGGCTATCTAGGCTCGCGCTCGTGACCCCCGACGCCGCGCGCCCGACGCGCAGACCTCGCGTCGCCGCCGTCTTCTTCGACTTCGGCGGGACGCTCTTCAGCTACCGCGAGGTGGGCGGCGGCACGGGCCGGCTGATCTTCGACGCGGTGAGTCGACTCGGCGTGGCGGTCGAGCCGGGGAAGGTCGGCAGCGCGTACCGTGACGCGACGCGCGACGCGTACCTCTGCCTTCAGCAGCGTCCCTACTATCTCCACCGCGAGCTCTTCGAGGACACCTGGCGTCGCTTCGCGCGTGCGCTCGGCGCCGAGCCGAGCGCGGACTGGGTGCGGTGGCTGATCGAAACCCAGCGCGGGATCGTCACCGAGCAGTTCCGCCTGCGCGAGGACTGCACGGCGACGCTCCGCGAGCTGCGCGACTCGGGCCTGCGCGTGTGCGTCGTGTCGAACATCGACGACGACTACCTGCACCCGATGCTGGAGCGCGCCGGCCTGACCGAGCTGCTCCACGACTGGACGAGCTCCGAAGAGGCGCGCTCCTGCAAGCCCGACGCGGCCATCTACCGCTACGCCTGCGCAAAGGCGGGCTGCGCGCCCGAGAACGTGCTCTTCGTCGGCGACTCGCCCGAGCAGGACGTCGTGGGCGCGCGTGCGCTGGGCATGGTCACCGCGCTCTTCCGCGAAGAGGGCGCATCTCCGCCCGGCAGCGGCGTCGGCCCGAGCGCCGAGCCTCACCACCTGATCACCCGCCTCTCCGACGTGCTGTCCCTGGCGCTGGTCTGACCGACCGCGCTCGGCCGCGCCTCGCTGCGCGCGCCTGCGGCGCTTGCGTGCCGGTGCGAAGGCGGCTTCGCGCGGGACCTCGTGCGTGGAGACGCGGGTGAGCGCGGAGGAATCGGAGGCCCGGGGACACAGGTTTTTTTCCCAATTGCTCGACCTGTAGTTCCGGTGGCGTTAACATGCGCCGCGACTCGCACCCTCTGGGGGCGCGAGCGCCGCGCCTGCATCTGCCAAGGAGTCGTCGATGCGCGCTTGGACGGTTCGCGAAGCTGCCGAGCTGTACGGGATCCCCTACTGGGGCGGTGAGTACTTCTCCGTGAGCGCGTCGGGCGACATGCTCGTCCACCCGAACGGACCGGGAACCGCGAACGTCAACCTGCCCGCGCTCGTCGAAGAGCTGCGCGGACGCGGCCTGCGCACGCCGCTCGTGATCCGGTTCTCCGACATCCTCGCGAGCCGCGTCCGCCACATCTCCTCGTGCTTCGATCGCGCGATCAAGGAATACGAGTACAAGGGTCGCTACCGCGGCGTGTACCCGATCAAGGTCAACCAGCAGCGCCAGGTGGTGGAGGAGCTGGTCAACTTCGGCCGCGCATCCCACCTGGGTCTCGAGGTCGGCTCCAAGCCGGAGCTGCTGGTCGGGCTGGCGACGCTCGACACGCCCGACGCGCTGATCATCTGCAACGGCTACAAGGACCGCGCGTACATGGAGCTGGCGCTTCTGGCGCAGCGGCTCGGGCGCTACGTCGTGATCGTGATCGACCGGCCGAACGAGCTCGACACGCTGATCAAGGTCAGCCGCGAGCTCGGCATCCGCCCGCACATCGGCGTGCGCGCCAGGCTGGCGAGCAAGGGCGCGGGCAAGTGGGCCGAATCGTCGGGCGACCGCTCGAAGTTCGGCCTCTCGGCCGAAGAGCTGATGAACGTCGTGAACCGGCTCCGGCACGACGACATGCTCGACTGCCTCGAGATGCTCCACTTCCACAGTGGCTCCCAGGTGACCGCGATCCGCGCGCACAAGGACGCGTTCCGCGAGGCGTCGCACGTCTACACCGAGCTCCACTCGCTCGGCGCGCCGATGCGCTTCTTGGACGTCGGCGGCGGGCTGGGCGTCGACTACGACGGCTCGCAGACGAACTTCCACTCGTCGATGAACTACACCACGCAGGAGTACGCCTACGACGTGGTGAGCGCGATTCGCGACATCTGCGACGAGAAAGGCGTGCCGCACCCCGACGTCGTCACCGAGGCCGGTCGCGCGCTCGTCTCGCACGCGTCGGTGCTGATCTTCGACGTGCTGTCCGTGGACGGGGTGCGCACGAGCTCGCAGCCGACGCAGCCGGGCGAGGACGACCCGAAGGTCATCCAGCAGCTCTTCGAGGTCTGGACCTCGATCTCGACGCGGAACGTTCAGGAGTCGTACAACGACGTCCTGCAGCTCAAGGAAGAGGCGACCACGGCATTCGCGCTGGGCTACCTCGACCTGCAGACGCGCGCGCGGATGGAAGAGCTGTTCTGGGCGTGCTGCGAGAAGATCCAGCGCATCGTGCGCGAGATGCCGTACGTCCCCGACGACCTGCAGCGCCTCGAACGCCAGCTCGCCGACAAGTACTACGGGAACTTCTCGGTCTTCCAGTCGCTGCCCGACTCGTGGGCGATGAAGCAGCTCTTTCCCGTGATCCCGATCCACCGGCTCGACGAGCCGCCGACGAGGCGCGGAACCTTCGCCGACCTGACCTGCGACTCCGACGGAAAGGTCAGCGAGTTCATCGATCTGCGCGACGTGAAGAACGTGCTCGAGCTGCACGCGCCGAACGGTCGCCCGTACTACGTGGGCGTGTTCCTGGTCGGCGCCTATCAGGAGACGCTCGGCGAGATGCACAACCTGTTTGGCGACACCGACGCGGTTCACGTGAAGGTGTACGAGGACGGCGGCTACACGGTCGAGCAGGTGGTCCAGGGCGACTCGGTCGAGCAGGTCGTCCAGTACCTGGGCTACGACCGCCGCACGCTGACCGAGTCCGTGCGCATGGCCGCGGAGACGGCGATGCGCGAAGGCCGGCTCACGCTCGAGGAGTCGGCTCTCCTGCGCCGCCGCTTCGAGCAGGGCATGAGCGGCTACACGTACCTCGAGCAGGAGAGTTAGCGCGATGCAGATCCAGGGAGCGGGCGCGGTCGTCACCGGCGGTGCCTCGGGGCTGGGCGGTGCCACGGTGCGGGAGCTGGTCGCGGCCGGCGCGCGAGTGGCGGTTCTCGACCTGCCGCGCTCGCCCGGCGAGAAGTTCGTGGCCGAGGTGGGACGCGGCACGATCTTCTGCCCCTGCGACGTGACCAAGCCCGACGAGGTGCAGGCCGCGGTCGATCGCGCGGTCGCGGCGTTCGGCGGCATCCGCATGGCGGTGAACTGCGCGGGCATCGGCTGGGCTCAGCGCACGCTCACCAAGGAAGGTCCGCACCCGATCGAGCCCTTCCTGAAGGTCCTCGAGGTGAACGTCGTCGGCACCTTCAACGCGATCCGCTTCGAGGCCGATCGCATGAGCAAGAACGCTCCGGACGCGGACGGCGAGCGCGGCGTGATCGTCAACACCGCCTCGGTCGCCGCCTACGACGGCCAGATCGGCCAGGCCGCGTACTCCGCGTCGAAGGGCGCGGTGGTCGGCATGACGCTGCCGATCGCGCGCGATCTGTCGTCGGTGGGGATCCGCGTGGTCACGATCGCGCCGGGCCTCTTCGACACGCCGCTGCTCGCGGGCCTTCCGGAGCCGGCGCGGCAGGCGCTCGCCGCGAACATCCCGTTCCCGCGCCGGCTCGGCCGGCCGGCCGAGTACGCGCACCTGGCGCGGTCGATCATCGAGAACGGCATGCTGAACGGCGAGGTGATCCGCCTCGACGGTGCGATCCGCATGCCGCCGAAGGGCTAGACGCGCCGTCAGGCCGTCGCCTGGAGCGCGGCGTAGTCCGCTTCCAGCCGCGCGCGTGCGGCGGCCGTTTCCGCCGAATCCGCGGGCGCCAGGATCGGGCGCGTCTCGTCGGGGTCCCGCTCCAGATCGAAGAGCTCGCCCGTGGTGTAGAGCTTCCAGCGCACACTGCGCAGGTACGCGCGGCCCCGCCAGGCGCCGTACACCCATTCGCGTTCGGGTCCGTCCTCGCCGCGCAGGAGCGGCACGAAGTTGCGGCCGTCGATCGGCAGGTCCGGGGGAAGCACCGCGCCCGCGAGCGCCGCCAGCGTCGGGAACACGTCGGACAGGTCGACGAGCGCCGGGCACACCGAGCCCGCGGGGACCACCCCCGGCCAGCGCGCGAGAAGCGGCACGTGCGTGCCCGCGTCGACCAGCGTCGACTTTCCGCCGCGGATCTCGCGCCCTCCGAGCATCGAGACGACACGTCGCGGTGTCCCGTTGTCGGCGGTGAAGAGCACGAGCGTGTCGTCCGAGAGACCGAGGCGCGCGAGCGCATCGAGCAGCCGGCCGACCTGGAAGTCCATCTCCTCGACCATCTCGCCGTAGCGCGCGAGCGCCA
>CAZMKX010000069.1:0-10938 GCA_964566375.1 uncultured Myxococcales bacterium | reverse complement strand
CTCGCCCATGCCGGCGATCATCCCGCTGCACGTCTCGAGCCCCGCCGCGCGCGCGGCGCGAAGCGTCGCGATCCGATCGGCATAGGTGTGCGTGGTGCAGATCTCCGGGTAGTGACGCTCGCTGGTGTTGAGATTGTGATTCAGCCGGTCTACGCCGGCCTGCTTCAGCCGGCGCGCCTTCGCCTCGTCGAGCAGACCGACCGAGACGCAGATGTTCACCGGCACTTCCGCCTTGATCGTCTCGACCACGTCGACCAGGAAGTCGATCTGCCGATCGGTGGGGCCGCGGCCGCTCGCGACCATGCAGTACCGGAATGCGCCCGCTTCGCAGGCCTTGCGCGCTTCGGCGACGAGCTCCGCTTTCGGCTTCCACGGGTACGGACGCAGCGGCGCGTCGGTGACCGCCGACTGCGAGCAGTAGCCGCAGTCCTCGGGACAACGCGCGTTCTGCGCGTTGTTCAGGATGTGGACCTGGACGCGGTTTCCGAACGTGTGCTCACGGACGACGCGCGCCTCGTGCAGGAGCGGGAGCAGCGGCAGCTCGGGACCGAGGATCCGGAGAAGACCTTCCCGATCGAGCGGCGGACCTTCGAGCGCGAGTCGTGCGAGGTTCATCAGCGCGCGCAGGATACCGCATGCCCGTTGATCTTTGCCGGGTCGCGTGACACGCTCGGCGGACGAACCGCGCAGGGAGAGATGACGTGGCGGAGGCCGGCCGGGGGTTGAAGATCGCGATCTGGGTGGCGAGCGGCCTGATGACCGCGCTCTTTCTCTTTGCGAGCTCGGGCAAGCTGATGAGCGCGCCGGAAGTCGTGGAGAACTTCACCCGCTACGGACACGGCGACGCCTTCCGCCTGTTCATCGGCTCGGCGGAGCTCTCGGGCGCGATCGGACTCTGGATCCCGCGGCTCGCCTTCTGGGCGGCACTCGGCCTGATCGTCATCATGCTCGGCGCGATCTACACGCACGTGACGCACGGCGAGGCGATGTTTGCGCCGCTCGTCGCGGCGCTCTTGCTCGGGTTCGTGGCCTGGGCGCGGCGCGGCACGGCGCTCATGCTGTCGTGAGCTAGAGCGCGAGCTTCGCCGCGACGAACGCCGCGAGCGCGCCGGCGCGCGCCGGCGCGAGCGCCTCCTCGAGCACGCGCACGACGCGCGCCGGATCCCACTCGGGCGGGAGCTTCACGGCGTCCTTCGCGGTCGTGATCCAGCGGAGGTCCGGGTCGAGCCGCTCCAGGTCCGCAGGCGTGTACCCGTGGTGATCGCGGAAGATCCGCCGCGCGACGATCTCGGCGCCGAGCTCGGCGAGCTCGCGCGCGAGCCGATCCGGCCGCGCGATCGCCGCCACGATCCCGACGCGCGCGCCGCGCAGGCTCTCGAGCGGCTCGCGCGCGCCGCCCGCGAGCGGGCGAAGTCCGAGCTTGCGCATGCCGACGCGAAAGCGCGGCGGCCCGACCGGAAGCCGATCGGTGCCGGGCGGCACGGCCTCCGCGGCGTCGGCGCGCGTGAATACGAGCGCGTCCGCGCGCGACAGCGCGTACACCCCTTCGCGCAACGGACCGCGCGGAAGCACGTGGCCGTTCCCGAGACCGAGTCGCGCGTCGAGGCACACCAGATCGAGGTCGCGCGCCAGGCGGTGGTGCTGGAAGCCGTCGTCGAGCACGAGCACGTCGGCCGAGAAAAGCGCGATCGCGCGCAGGCCGAGCGCGACCCGATTCACCCCGGCCAGAACAGGAACGCCCGGCGCGAGCGCTGCGAGCAGGCACGGCTCGTCTCCCGCATCGGCGGGTCCGAGCAGGACGCGCGCGCCGTCCGAAACCACGTTCGCCTCGCGAGCGCGAAGTCCCCCGACACCTCGCGAGAGCAAAGCGACGCGCGCTCCGCGGGACGCGAGCGCGTGCGCCAGGAACGCCGCGACGGGCGTCTTCGACGAGCCGCCCACCGCCAGGTTCCCGACCGATATCACGCGCGCGTCCAGCTTCACGCGCGCGCGCAGGCCCGTCTCGTACATGCGGCGGTGTAGCCAGGCGCCGGCCGCGTACGGGACCTCGGCGAGCAGAAGCGGCGAAAGCGCCAGCCGCTGCGCGAGCGACTCGTCGGTGCGCCAGAGCAGCTCCGGCACGTCAGCTCCGCGCCGAGAGCACGAGCGCGAGCACGCGCGCGCTGGCGCCGCGGTGCGATTCGAGCTGCTTCGAGGCGTCGCGGGCGGGGCCATTGCGCTCGGGATCGTCCCAGAGCTCGCCCAGGACGCGTGCGAGCTCGGAGGCGTTCTCGATCCGGTGAAGCACGCCGAGCGGCGCGAGCAGAACCTCCTGCGTGCGCTGGTTCTCGGTGTGCGGACCGTGGACGACCACGCGTCCGGCCAGCACGGGCTCCACCAGATTGTGTCCCCCGACGTGCGCGAGCGTGCCGCCGACGAAGACGAGGTCCGCGAGGCCGTACAGGCCCGCGAGCTCGCCGACGGTGTCGAGCACGACGATCTCCGCGCGCGCGGCGCCGAGCGATCGCAGACCCGCCTGCGCGCCGTGTCGGCGGACCGACTTCTGCACCTCGGAGACGCGCTCGGGATGACGCGGCGCGAGCACGAGCCGAAGCGCGGGCGCGCGCCCGGCGCGCAGCTCCTTCCACGCCGCGAGCAGCGCCTCCTCCTCGCCGGAGTGCGTGCTCCCGCCGACGAGAAACGGGCCCGGGCCGAGCGCATCGACGAGTGCCTGCGTCGGCGCGGGCGGCGGATCCCGGTCGAGCTTCAGGTCGCCGGCGACCGAGCAGCGCGCCGGTGTCGCGCCCAACGCCACGAAGCGCGCGCGGTCGAGCTCGCTGCGTGCTCCGATCGCGTGGAGCTGCGCCAGGAGCGGAGCGAAGAACACGCGCAGGGCGCGATAGCGCGGAAAGCTGCGGTCGGAGATCCGCGCCCCCGCGACGATCACGCGCGCGCCGCGCGACGCGGCTGCGTGGATCAGGTTCGGCCAGAGCTCCGTCTCGACCAGGACCACGGCGGCGATGCGGGCGCGCGAGAGCGAGCGGTGCACGAGACCGGGCAGATCGAGCGGCATCAGTCGCGACGGCACGCGCGGCAGGCGAGCCCGCATGCGCGCGCGGCCCGTCAGCGTGAGCGTCGTCGCGATCACCGGCACGCCGCGCGCGATCAGCTCCGTGATCAGCGGCACGACCGCTTCGGCCTCGCCGACGCTCGCCGCGTGCACCCAGACCGTTCCGGCCGGCATGCGCGGCAGCGGGCGCAGCCGCTCGAGCAGCGACGGGAGCGGACCGAACGCGCCGAGCAGCGCGGCGACGATCCAGAGCGGCGCGCCGATCACCAGGACCGCGAGGACGAGCGCATCGTACGCCCAGATCACGCGCGCCTCGAAACCTCGAGCGCGAGATCCGCGACGCGCTCGGCCGCTCCGGGCGGACCGAGCGTGGCCACCGCGCGCGCGAGGCCCGCGCGCATCTCCTCGCGCGCGGCCGGATCCCGGATCAGCCGTGCCGCGAGCGCCGCGAGCGCGGCCGGACGCGCGTGCGCCTGGATCCGCTCCGGAACCACTCCCTCGCCCGCGATCAGGTTCACCATGCAGCTCGACGGCACGCGCGCGATGCGCCGCGCGAGCTCGAAGGTGACCGGGCTCGTCACGTGCGCGACGAGAAGCGGCACGCCGAGCACGGCCGCCTCGACGGTGGCCGTGCCCGCCGCGCTGATCAGGCAGGTGGAGACGGCCATCGCCTCGTGCGAGCGACCGCGTACGAGGCGGACCCACGCCGGCACGTCGAAGTCGTCGGCGGCCAGGGTGGAGGCGACGAGGAGCTGGACCTGCAGATCCGGCATGGCCTCGTGCAGGAGGCGCGCGGTCTCGCGTAGCACCGGCCAGTTCCGCTCCACCTCGTTGTGGCGGCTGCCGGGCAGCAGACCGAGAACGGGTCGCGCGGGATCGAGCCCGAGCGCGCGCGCGAGGTCCTCGCGACCCGCGCCGCGTGCGAGGTCGGCGAGCCGATCGACGAGCGGGTGGCCGACGAAGCGCGCGTTCACGCCGGCGGCGCGCAGGATCGGCTCTTCGAACGGGAAGATCACCGCCACCGCGTCCGTGCGGCGCGCGAGCTTGCGCACGCGTCCGGGCCGCCACGCCCAGACCTGCGGCGCGACGTAGTAGAGAACCGGCACGGAGCTTCGCTTCGCGACCGAGGCGAGCGGCAGGTTCAGGTCCGGCGAGTCGACGAAGATCGCGAGGTCGGGACGCGGCATTCCGGTCAAGGCGCGACGCAATCGCGTGTAGGCGCCGAGCACGCGCGGCACGCTGCCCAGGACCTCGACCAGACCGGCGATCGCGAGCTCCGACTGCGGCACGATCGAGCGGAACCCGGCCGCCGCGAGCGCGCTCCCGCCGAGCCCGAACACGTCGAGATCCAGCGCGCGCTTGCGCAGCGCCTCGACCAGCGCCGCCGCGTGCATGTCGCCGGACGCGTCCGCCGTCGACAGGAAGACCCTCAACGCGGAACCCCGTCGGGGCCGACCTCGAGCGGCTCGATCGACTCCTGGATGCGCAGCGCCAGGTCGAGCGCGCGATAGCCGTCCTCGCCCGAGACTTCGGGCTCGGCGCGCGTGCGGATCGACTCGGCGAATGCGCGATCCTGCGCGAGCAGTGCGTCCGCCGCGTCGAGCTCGAGCTTCTCGACCGCGATGCGCGGCGCCTCGGGGCCACCGGGAACACCTTGCCGGCGCACCATCGTGATCTTGTTCTCGCCGAGGTCGATCGACACGTAGGCATCGGCCTGGAAGATGCGGACCTTGCGCAGCCGCTCGAGCGAGACGCGGCTCGCGGTGAGGTTGACGATGCAGCCGTTCGTCAGGCGCAGCCGCGCGTTCGCGATGTCCTCGGTCTGCGAGAGCACCGGCACTCCGACGGCCTCGACGCGCTCGACCTCGTGACCGGCGAGCTCCGCCACGATGTCGAGGTCGTGGATCATCAGATCGAGCACGACCGAGACGTCCGTCGCGCGCGCGGGATACGGGCCGATGCGGTGGGTCTCGATGAAGCGCGGGCGCGTGAGCGCGGGGCGGATCGCGCGGAACGCGCGCGAGAAGCGCTCGATGTGACCGACCTGCAGGATCCGGCCGCCGCTGCGTGCACGCTCGATCAGCGCGCGCGCGTCGGCGCGCGAGGTGGCGATCGGCTTCTCGACCAGCACGTCGAGGCCCGCGTCGAGCAGCCGCCCGGCGATGCGTGCGTGCTCGACGGTGGGCACGGCCACGCACGCGGCGTCCGCGTCGCGCTCGACGCGCTCGAGCGACTCCAGGAGCGGAGCACCGGTCTTCTGCGCGATCTCCCTCGCGCGCGCCACGTCCACGTCGTAGACGCCCGCGAACGCGAGCACGCCCTCGCGCTCGAGAGCGGCGAGCTTCTCGGCGTGGAGCCGGCCCATGTAGCCGACGCCGACCACGGCGACGCGCGGAAGCGTCACGACGCGGCCTCCTCCACGCCGACGATCGCGATTCCCGCCGCATCGGCGGCTGCGATCGTCCGGGCCTGCTCCAGCACGAGCGTGCGCCCGACCTCGAGCCCGATCGCGCGAAGCCGGCACTCGCGCGCGACCTCGATCGTGCCGGGGCCGATCACCGGCACGTCGAAGCGCATGTCCTGCGTGGGCTTCGCCGCCTTGACCAGGACCGCGCCGGCGCCGAACTCGGCGCCGCGCCGGACCATTCGATCCGTGCCTTCGAGCGCTTCGACGGCGAGCACGGTCCCTTGGCGCACCAGACACGCCTGGCCAACGTCGTGGACGCCCAGGCTTCGGACCACGCGCATGCCGAGCGCGAGGTCCGCGCGCAGCGCGTCGTCGAGCGCACCGCCGCAGAGCACTCCCGCACGCGTCATGCGCCGTTCGAGGTGCCGCGTCGACTCGACCACCTCGAGGCCTTCCGATTCGAGCTCGGCCGCGACCGCGCGAAGGATCGCGTCGTCGCCGCGCGCGCCCAGGCTCGAGAGCAGCTTCAACGCGCGCGCGTCCGGACGGAGCCGGCTCGGATCGCGCAGGATCTCGCGCTTGCTGACCGCGCCGGCGAGAATCACCTCGCGCGCGCCCGCGGCGCGGAAGAACTCGATCAGCTTGCCGAGCTCGCCCGCGTTGAGCCACGCGAACGGCCCGTCGGCCTCGCGCTCGATCGCCGGGTCGGTGTTGTCCTCGATCGCGGCGATCGCGACGCGCAGACCCTTCTCGCGGGCGGCCCGCGCCACCTCGAAGGGCAACGGCCCGCTGCCGGCGATCAGGCCGAGAACCGCCACGACCGGCGCTCTAGCGGCGGCGCGCGAAGCCGCGCTCCGACTTCTCGAGGAACGCCACCATTCGCTCGGCCTCGGGCGAGTCGGGGAGCTCGCTCCGCACCTTCGCGAACGCGTCGCGCGCCTGCAGACCGTCGCGGAAGACGATCCGGAACGCGCGCTCGACCGCGTCGATGCGCGCCTTGTCGAAGCCGCGCCGCTCGAGGTTGATGCGGTTCATCTTCACGATCCGCGCCGGGTAGCCGTTGGCGAGCGTGAACGGCGCGGCGTCCTGCATCAAGCCCGACATCCCGCCGACCATGACCGACTCGCCGACGCGAACGAACTGCTGCACCGCCACGCCGCCGGCGAGGTACGCGAAATCCTCGACGATCACGTGACCGGCGAGCATGACGTTGTTCGCCATGATCACGTGGCTGCCCACGTTGCAGTCGTGGCCGACGTGCACGTTCACGAGCAGCAGGTTGTCGTCGCCGATCCGTGTCGTGCCGCCGCCCGCCGCGGTGCCCGGATGGATCGAGACCTGCTCGCGGATCACGTTGCGCGCGCCGATCGTCAGTCGCGTCGGCTCGCCCTTGTACTTCACGTCCTGGGGGATCTCGCCCACCGTCGCGAACGGAAAGACGACCGTGCCCGCGCCGACTTCCGTGTGGCCGACCACCACCGCGTGCGAGCGCAGGCTCACGCCGTCGCCCAGCCGGACGTGCGGACCGACGATGCAGAAAGGGCCGACTTCGACGCCGTCGCCCAGCTCCGCGCCGGGATCGACGATCGCGCTCGGATGGATGCGCTTCATCCCTGTGCCTCTGCCTCCCATTTCACGAATGCCGCCAGCAGGATCGCCTCGGCGACGGTCTCGCCGGCGACGCTCGCCGTGCCGGAGAAACGCACCATCTTGGGGCGCGCCCGCAACGGGCGGATCAGAAGGCGCAGGACGTCTCCGGGGACGACCTGCCTGCGGAAGCGCGTCTCGTCGACGCCGACCAGCACGGTCTTCATGCCGATGTTCTCCGGCATCGCGTTCAGCGCCCAGATGCCGCCCGCCTGCGCCATGGCCTCGATGATCAGCACGCCCGGAAAGACCGGCTGATCGGGAAAATGCCCGGTGAAGAACGGCTCGTTCGCGGAGATCAGCTTTTCGGCCAGCACGTGCTCGGCCGAGAGCTCGATCACGCGGTCGATCATCAGCATGGGATAGCGATGCGGAAGCAGCTCGCGGATCCGCTGGATGCCGATGGGGAGCTTGTTCAACTCAGTTCTCGTTCAGCTTCTTGATGACGAGGTCCGTGACGTCGAGCGAATCCGGCGCATACAGGACGCCCGGCGTCGAGCGGTCGAGGACCAGGTCGAAGCCCTGCGCCTTGCCGATCTCCGTCACCGCGTCCTGGAGCTTCTTCGCGAGCGGCGCCAGGAGCTTGCGCTCCTGCACGGTCATCTCGTCCTTGGCCGCCTGGAAGTCGCGCTCCAGATCCCGCTGACAGCTCTGGAACTCCATCATCTTCTCCTGGAGCGCCTCTTCGGACAGGACGAAGCGCTGCGCCTCGACGTCCTCTTGCATCTTCTTGCAGTTGGCGGAGCGCGGCTCGAGCTCCTTCTTCTTCTTGTCCTGGAGCTGGGAGAGCGTCTTCTCGGCCGCCTTTCCGCCGTCGCTCGAGAGCAGCGCGCGTCGCTGATCCACGAGCGCGAGCTTGAAGTCGGCGAGGGCCGGAAGCGCCGGGGCGAGAAGCGAGAACACGAGCGCGACGGACATCCCGGCGCGGCGGCTGCGGATCTGCATGGAGACTCCTTCTGGGAAGCTACACCGTGCCGTTTCGGCGCGGAGAGGGAAAGGCCGGGCGGGGGCCCGTCAGTAGCTCTGCCCCCCGAGCGAGAACTCGAACACCGAGGCGTCCTCGTCTTCGTAGGGGTCGAGCGGGAAGCCGATGACCACCATGATGGGGCCGAACGGGCTGAACCAGTTGATTCCGGCGCCGGTGCCGAAGCGGAAATCCGCCGGATTGATGAAGTCGTTCTCGGCGAAGGCGTTGCCCATGTCCAGGAACACCAGCCCCGAGAGGCCCATTTCCTCCGAGATCGGGAAGTCGAGCTCGAGGTTCACGAGCGCCATCGAGTTTCCGCCCACCACGTCGGTCGCGTCGAGGTTCTCGAAGTCGTCGATCTCCTTGTCCTCGATGTCGTTGCAGACGTAGCCCGGCCGGCACTTGCCCGCATCGACCCCCGACAGGTAGCGGCCATAGGGCGTGAAGAGGAACTGCGGCGGCAGACCGGGCACGTCCGCCGCACGCGTGTCGAGGATGGTCCGGCGCGGCCCGAGCGAGCGCTGCTTGAAGCCGCGCACCTGGAAGGCTCCGAGCCCGCCCAGGAAGTAGCGCTCGGTCAGCGGCAGCTTCAGGTCGTCGTCGATCTGGGTCAGGTAGCGGATCTCGCTGCCCGCGAAGTCCGCGCACTGCGCGGGCGAGAGCCCGCACTCCGGCAGGTCGTAGTCCCCGATCACGTTCCAGGGCACGACGTAGCCGACGCGCGAGTTGAAGACGAAGGTCGCCTCGAAGGGCAACCAGTGCTTGAGCGGGATGAACTGCGTGGTGCGGGCCTCGAGGCGCAGGAACTCGGAGAACCCGCCCAGACCGGCGAGCTCGGCCGCGACGCCGGTGATGTTGCCCGATTTCGGGAATCGCAGGTCGTCGCGCGTGTCGCGGCGCAGGTTCAGGCTGACGAGAGACGTGGTCGTGTCCCCCTGGAACTCCTCGCGCTCGATCAGCGAGGCCGCCTGGAACTGCTCGACGCCCGAGATGCTGCGGCTCGCGAACGAGTAGCCGCCGTTCACGAACGTCTCGCCCTCGTCGAGCGGGTAGCCGTAGGACAGGCTGAAGCCGCTCTGCTCCTGCTCGAAGTCGGTGTACTCGCTGGTCGCGGCCTGCAGCGTGAGCGAGACCGAGCCGACCGTGCCGAACGCGAAGGGCTCGACGAAGCGCACGTAGTAGCTGCGGTTGACCGACCCGAGGTCCGCGCCGGCCGAGAGCGACCGGCCCGTGCCGAACAGATTGTCCTGGCGCACCGAGCCCGAGACGATGAAGCCGTCGACCGAGCCCACGCCCGCGCCGAAGCTGAAGCTGCCGGTCGGACGCTCGACGACGTCCACCGTCATCGCCACGCGGTTCGGCACGTCCGTCGGCTTTGCCTGGACCTCGACCTCCTCGAAGTAGCCGAGCCGCTGCACGCGCTGCTTGCTCTTGGCGAGCGCGGAGGCCGAGTACAGCTCCCCCTCGCCGATCGAGAGCTCGCGACGCACGACGGTGTCGGCCGTGCGCGTGTTGCCGTTCACGTCGATGCCCTCGACGAAGTAGAGCTCGCCCTTCTTGACCTCGAACGAGGTGGCGATCTCCTTCTTCTCGGGATCGACGTTGGTGATCGGGTTCACCGCGGCGTCGAAGAAGCCGCGGTCGGCGTAGAAGCCGCGCAGGCGATCGACGTCGCCCGAGAGCGTCGAGCGGCTGAATACGTCGCCGGGCTCGAGCTCGACGAGCGAGAAGAGCTGCTCGCGGTCCATCGTCTCGTCGCCCAGGATGTCGACCGTCCCGACGAGGAACTGCGGGCCTTCGTTGATGTCGACCCCGACGATGATCCCCTTCTCGCTGACGTCGACCTGCGGCTGGCCGATCGCGACTCGGATGAAGCCGTCGTCCATGTACAGGCGCTGGATCTTGTCGAGATCCTGGTAGAAGATCGGCTCGGCGTAGAGACCCGAGTTGTCCCAGAGCTGCGACACGTACGAGGTGAACGACCAGACCTTCGTCTGCATCACCTTCTCGAGCTGGGAATCGGAGAGCGCCTCGTTGCCGATGAAGTCGATCTCGATCAGGCGCAGCTTCTTGCCTTCGGTCACGTCGAAGTTCACGCCGACCGCGCCCTCGCCCATCGGCTCGAGCACGTACTTCACCTTCGCCAGGTAGTAGCCCTTGGCCTGGTACTGCGCCTCGATGCGCGAGGCGTTCTCGAGCAGGAGCGGATAGTCGACCGTGGAGCCGACGGTGATGGTGAGCTTCTCCTTGATGTCGTCCGAGCCGAGCTCCTCGTTCCCGGTGATGCTCACCTGCTTGATCACCGGATTCTCGTCGACGAGGTAGGTGACGATCGCGCCGCCGTCCGGTGCGGGCGCGACCTCGACGCGCACGTCGTGGAAGAACCCGAGACCGTAGATGCGGCGAACGTCCTCGGCGAGGCGGCCGCGGTCGATCGCCTCCCCCACCTTCGTGCCGACGACTGCGCGGATCGCGTCGGCCTCGATGCGTCGGTTGCCGCTGACGACGACCTCTTGCACGACCGCGCCGCGCGCCTGCAGCTGCGCCTCCGTCTGCGCCTGCGTCGCGATCTCGGCGGGCGTCTCGGGCGCGGCCAGATCGAGCGGCGGCGCCGGCGCCTGGGCCGCGGCGCGCCCCGCGAACGCGAGACCGATCGCGAGCGCAAGCGCGCAGACTTTCCCTCGAGAGGGAGAACGGGAGTCTACGCGTGGATCGATCGACAACGTGGCGCGCCCGCTCCGAGGGGAAGGCCGCAGTGTACGTCCACGCCCCACTCGCATCAAACGTGCCCCGCGTCCTAGGACGCCAGCCGTCCTTCGACCAGGTAGCACTTCTTCGCGAGCCGCGTCGCGAGCTTCTCGTTGTGCG
>CAZMKX010000068.1:0-11143 GCA_964566375.1 uncultured Myxococcales bacterium | reverse complement strand
GCGTGGTCCTCGGCCGCTTCCTGGAGAGCTGAATGGACCAGTTCCGGATCGAAGGCGGTACGCCGCTGAGGGGCTCCGTCGCCGCCAGCGGCTCGAAGAATTCGGTGCTGGCGCTCATGGCCGCGGCGCTGCTCTCGGATGAGCCGGTCGTGCTCGCGAACGCGCCCCGCGTCCGCGACCTCGACACGATGCTGAAGATCCTGCAGGGCCTGGGCATCCAGGGCGGCTGGGAGTCGGCGGACACGCTGCGGATCGAGGGCGGCGAGCCGAGCGAGATCGAAGCTCCCTACGACCTGGTCCGGACCATGCGCGCGTCGTTCATGGTGCTCGGCCCGCTTCTCGCCCGCTGCGGGCACGCGCGGGTCTCGCTTCCCGGCGGCTGCGCGATCGGCGCGCGACCGGTCGACCAGCACTTGAAGGGCATGGCGGCCCTGGGTGCGAAGATCGAGCTGCAGGCCGGCTACGTCGAGGCTCGCTGCACCCGGCTTCGCGGCGCGCGGGTCGTCTTCGATCTTCCGACGGTGAACGGAACCCAGAACGTGCTCATGGCAGCGGTTCTGGCCGAAGGCACGACCGAGATCGAGAACGCGGCGAGCGAGCCCGAGGTCCAGGAGCTGATCGCCGTACTGCGCGCGATGGGCGCCCAGATCGAGCAGGCCAGCGCCGAGCACCTGGTCGTGCACGGCGTCACGAGCCTCTCGGGTCTGCGTCATTTCGTGGCGGGCGACCGGATCGAAGCTGGCACGCTGCTCGCCGCAGCAGCGATGGTGCCCGGCGGCGACGTGACCGTGACGGGGATCGCGCCGGAGCACCTCGGCGTCGTGCTCGACAAGTTCCGCGAAGCCGAGCTCGAGGTGGAGGTCGGGCCGGACTGGGTTCGCGTACGTCGCTCGGGCGGTTTCCGTGGCCTGCGTGTGAAGACGGCTCCGTTCCCCGGGTTCCCGACGGACATGCAAGCGCAGGTCATGGCCATGCTGACGCAGGCGGACGGCGTCAGCGCAATCAGCGAGAACATCTTCGAGAACCGCTTCATGCACGTGCCCGAGCTGGTGCGGCTCGGGGCCGATGTGGAGATCGACGGCAAGACGGCGGTCGTGAACGGTCCGTGCCGCCTCTCGGGCGCGCCGGTCATGGCGACCGATCTGCGCGCGAGCGCCTGCCTCGTCCTCGCCGGACTGGCCGCGTCAGGCGAGACGCGCGTGCGACGCGTCTACCACATCGATCGGGGCTACGAGCGGATCGAGAGCAAGATCGCAGCGCTCGGCGGGCGAATCCGCCGCGAGGCGGAGTAGCGCCGTGGCGGCCGCGCTCGAGCTCGCTCGCCTCGACACGCGCGCGCCCGACTTCGAAGCCGGGTTCGGCAAGCTCGAAAGCCGTCGTTCGCTCGAGCGCGAGAAGCTGCAGGAGCGCGTGGCCGCGATCGTCGACGACGTGCGAAGCCGCGGTGATGACGCGATTCTCGACGCGGTCGAACGCTACGACGGATATCGCCTGAGCGCGGACGAGCTCGAGGTTCGCGAAAGCGACATCGAGCAAGGCGCCCAGCGCTTGCCGCCTGACGATGCCGAGGCACTGCGTCAGGCCGCGGAGCGGATCCGACGCTTCCACGCGCTCCGCGTCCCGGAGTCCTGGCTCGAGACGGGCGCCGACGAGCGCCTGGGACAGCTGATCCGGCCGCTCGCGCGCGTCGCGCTGTACGTGCCGGGAGGAACGGCGCCGCTGGCCTCGACCACGCTGATGCTCGGCATCCCGGCCGCCGTCGCAGGCGTAGCCGAACGCGTCATGTGCAGCCCGGGTCGGACCTTGCACCCGGCGGTGCTCGCCGCTGCCCGCCTCGCGGGGGTGAGTCAGCTCTACCGGGTCGGAGGTGCGCAGGCGATCGCCGCACTTGCCTTCGGTACCGAGAGCGTGACGCGCGTCGACAAGATCGTCGGGCCGGGCAACGCCTACGTGCAGGAAGCGAAGCGTCAGGTCTTCGGGCAGGTTGCGATCGACGCCGAGGCCGGCCCGAGCGAGGTCTTCATCGTTGCCGATGCGTCGGCGCGGCCGGACTTCCTGGCGGCCGACCTGCTGGCGCAAGCCGAGCACGACGAGCTCGCCAGCGTCGTCCTCGCGACCCCGAGCCAGGCGCAAGCCGACGCCGTCGAGGTCGAGCTCGAGCGCCAGATCGGCTCGCTGACCCGCGAGCGGATCGCGCGGGTGTCCCTGGCCGGCCGAAGCGCGCTGATCGTGACGCGCGACGTGGCCGAGGCCTGTGCCCTCGCCAACCGTTATGGCGCAGAGCACCTGCAGCTCTGCGTCGCCGATCCCGACTCGTGCCTCGCGCGAATCGATTGCGCTGGCGCGGTCTTCCTGGGCTCGTGGAGCCCGGTCCCGATCGGCGACTACGTCGCAGGCCCGAGCCACGTCCTGCCGACCGGCGGCACGGCGCGCTTTTTCTCGGTGGTCGGGGTCGAGGACTTCCAGCGCCGCATCAGCCTGATCGACCTGGCCGAGCCGGCCTTCCGCCGCGTTGCGCCGGCTGCCGTCCGGCTCGCCCGGCTCGAAGGCCTCGACGCGCACGCGCGCGCGCTCGAGATCCGGCTGGCGGCCAGAACGGGCAGGCTGGACCGGCAGCGCTAGATCCGATTCCCTATCCCAATGGCCCGAAGGAGCACGAGCATGGAGCGCGAAGCCACGGTCAGCCGCAAGACGCGCGAGACCGACATCACCGTGGAGCTGCGCCTCGACGGCAAGGGCGAGGCCCAGATCGAGACGGGAATGCCGTTCTTCGACCACCTGCTCGATTCGTTCACCCGCCACGGGCTGTTCGATCTGCGCGTGCGCGCGAAGGGCGATCTGCAGGTCGATCAGCACCACACGGTCGAGGATGTCGGCATCGTGATGGGCCAGGCGCTGCGGCGCGCGATCGGCGATGGCGCGGGATTGCGCCGATTCGGATCCGCGCGCATCCCGATGGCGGACGCGCGCCTGCAGGTCGATCTCGACCTCTCGAACCGCCCTTACCTCGTCTATCGCGTCGAGCTCGAACGAGACTGGGTTGCCGACTTCGATGCCGCGTTGGTCGAGGATTTCCTCTACGCGTTCAGCCAGAACGGGGGAATCGATCTGCACGTCGAGCGCGCCTACGGACACAACGTGCACCACATCCTCGAAGGCATCTTCAAGGGGCTCGGTCGCGCGCTCGACGAAGCCACCACGCTCGACCCTCGAGTCCGCGGGGCACTGTCGACCAAGGGATCGCTGTGACGCACGCCGGGAGCGAGGTCGTCGTCGTGGACTACGGCATGGGGAACCTGCGCAGCGTTGCGCGCGCGTTCGAGCGGATCGGCGCGCGACCGCGTGTCACGGCCTCTGCGGCCGACGTGCGCGCCGCCACGCGCGTGGTGCTGCCGGGAGTCGGCTCCGCCCTCGACGCGATGTCGGCGCTGCGCCGCGACGGGCTGGCAGACGCGATCCGCGAGCACATCGCCGCCGGCCGGCCCTATCTCGGGATCTGCCTGGGATTGCAGGTACTGCTCGACGAGGCGGAGGAAGGCGGGACCGGGAAGTGCCTCGGCGTCATTCCCGGCCGGGTCGAGCGCTTTCCCGAGGCCAGTGAGCTTCCCGTCCCGCACATGGGCTGGAACCAGGTGAAGCCGGTGCGCGAACACCCGGTGATCGCCGACGGCTACTTCTATTTCGTGCACGGCTATCGGCCGACGGCCGTGCCCGATGCGTTCTGGCTCGCACGCACCGACTACGGCGAGAGCTTCGCCTCGGCGATCGGTCGGGATTCGTGTCTCGCCGTGCAGTTCCACCCCGAGAAGAGCCAGCGCGCCGGCCTCGATCTGCTCGAGCGTTTCTGCGCCTGGACGCCTTGATGCGCGTCGCCCCGCTCGCGCTGTCCGCGCTCCTCTTCGCCTGCGCGGCGCCGATCTCCATCCAGCTGCCCGAGCTGCAGCAGCCGCCCACGGTGCACAAGATCGTGGTGCTTCCGTTCACCAGCGATCCCGCCCGCGGCGGGGTCGTGCAGGGCGATGCCGATGCCGTCGTCACGACCCGTGTGCTGCAGGCATTGACGCAGGAGACGGCTCTCGAGATCGTGCCGCCCGGCGAGGCCGCGCGCGTCGGAGCCGCTGGGACGACACCGAGTGGCGCAGAGCTCCGCAAGCAATTCGGTGTGGATGCGATCCTGACCGGCGAGGTGCACCGGTACACCGAGCGGATCGGCGGGCCCTCCGGCGCGATGAAGCCTGCCTCGGTCTCGTTCACGATGGAGCTGCGCACGCCCGACGGCGAGCTGCTCTGGGCCGGCACCTACGAGGAGGCACAGAAGGCTCTGTCCGAGGACCTCGGCTCGATCAAACGCGCGTGGAGTCGCGGCTTTCGCTGGGTGACCGCGGCCGACCTCGCCGGCTACGGCGCGCGCCAGCTGTCGCTCGCGCTCGCCGAGGACCTGGCGCTGTGGAGCTGATCCCCTCGATCGATCTGCGCGGCGGTCGCGTCGTGCGGCTGGAGCAGGGCGACTACGCGCGCGAGACTCGCTACGACGCCGACCCTGCGACGGTGGCCCGCGGCTTCGCCGCTGCCGGTGCGCGCCGCATCCACGTCGTCGATCTCGACGGTGCACGTGACGGGCAGGCGGGAAATGACGCGGTCATCCGACAGATCCTCGCCGCGTGTCCGGACGTCGCCGTCCAGGTGGGCGGCGGCATGCGCAGCCGCGAACGCGTGGAGGCCGTGCTCGGTGCGGGCGCGGCTCGGGTCGTGATCGGAACCGCCGCGCTCGAAGCGCCGGCGCTGCTGAAGGAGCTCGCGACGCGATTTCCCGGGCGCATGATTCTGGGCCTCGACGCGCGCGACGGGATGGTCGCCGTGCGCGGCTGGCGGGAGACCTCGGCGGAGACGGTCGAGCAGGTGCTCGCGCGCTTCGAGTCGCTCCCGCTCGCGGCGCTCCTCCACACCGACATCGGCCGCGACGGTTTGCTCGCCGGTCCGAACGTCGAGGCCACGGCCTCGCTCGCGCGCCGCTCGGCCTTCCCCGTGCTCGCTTCCGGGGGGGTCGGCTCGCTCGAGGACCTGGAGCGCCTCGCGCGCACGCGTGTGATCGCAGGCGCGATCGTGGGCAAGGCGATCTATTCCGGAGCGATCCGCGTCGACGAAGCGATCGCCAGGCTCGCAGCGTGCTGACCAAGCGCATCATTCCGTGCCTCGACGTGAAGGACGGTCGCGTCGTAAAGGGCGTGCAGTTCGTCGACCTGATCGACGCGGGCGATCCGGTCGAGGTCGCCGCCGCGTACGACGCGCAGGGTGCCGACGAGCTCTGCTTCCTCGACATCAACGCCTCGCACGAGAATCGCGGGACGATGCTCGAGCTGGTTGCGCGCACGGCCGACCGGCTGACGATTCCTTTCTCGGTCGGCGGGGGCGTGCGTTCGGTCGACGACGTGCGCGCGCTCCTTCGCGCCGGTGCGGACAAGGTGTCGGTGAACTCGGCTGCGGTGGCCCGGCCCGAGCTCGTGCGCGAGACCGCCGAGAAGCTCGGCTCCGCGAATCTCATCGTCGCCGTCGATGCCCGCCGTCGCGACGCGAGCGATCCGGGCAAGGGCTGGGAGGTCTACACACATGGGGGTCGGCGTCCGACTGGCCTCGACGCCGTCGAGTGGACGGAGCGCATGGAGTCGCTCGGCGCGGGCGAGATCCTGCTGACGAGCATGGATCGCGACGGAACGCGCGACGGCTACGACCTGCCACTCACGCGCGCAGTGACTCGCGCGCTGCGAATTCCGGTGATTGCCTCGGGGGGTGCGGGCACGCTGGAGCACCTGCGCGAGGCGCTCGACGACGGCGCATCGGGCGGCGGCGCGTCGGCGGTTCTGGCCGCGAGCATCTTTCACTTCGGCACCTTCCGCGTGCCCGAAGCGAAGAAGTACCTCGCCGAGCGGGGCGTATTGGTCCGGCCAGTCCTCGCTTGACGAGGCGAAAGTGGACCGACCAATCGCCACTTTCGGCGGTGGTTGCCGGCAAGTGTTGCGCGCCGCAAAACGCCTGTGCTAGCTTCCGATTTGCCAGGTCATCCCTGTAAGTGCTCGGAATGACAGGAAGTTCCGGCGCGGGAGCGGCAACGCCCGAAATCCCGCGCAATGACCTGAGCAGCCCCCCAGTTCCCCCCGTTCGTGCTTCCACCTGCTGCGTGCTGTCTTGGGGACTGGTCATCGGGAGTGGGGCAGGTCGATGAAACACCGCGAGCCTGAGAGCGAGGAGTTCGTTTGCCTGGGGTGAAGCTGAAGGAGAACGAGTCCTTCGAGAGCGCGCTGAAGCGCTTCAAGAAGCAGTGCGAGAAGGCCGGGCTCATGTACGAGCTGCGAAAGCGCGAGCACTACGAGAAGCCAAGCGTCCGCCAGAAGAAGAAGACGCTGGCGGCCAGGAAGCGCGCGCTCAAGAAGCTGAAGGCGTCGGTCTAGGGAAGTTGCCAAGGCCCGAGCAGTTCGAAGCTGCCCGGGCCTTTCTCATGTCGGGTCGCACGTGCAGGGGGCATAGGGCGGAGTGGGCCGAATCCCCGAGAACGTCGTGTCCGAGATTCGCGACCGCGCCGACATCGTCGCGATCGTGGGCCGGCACGTCACCCTGAAGAAGTCGGGAAGCCGCTTCTGGGGTCTCTGTCCATTCCACGACGAGAAATCGGCCTCGTTCCAGGTGCATTCCGACAAGCAGATCTTCTACTGCTTCGGCTGCGGCGCGGGGGGCGACGTGTTCGCGTTCCGCATGCGCACCGAAGGCCTCGACTTCCCGGACGCCGTCCGCGTGCTCGGACGCGAGCTCGGCATCGCGGTGCCCGAGACAGGGGGTGGGGACGAAGGCCAGGTCGCCGCCGCCTACCGAGCCAACGAGGTCGCTGCGGCCTTCTTCCGGAACGCGCTGCGCGGCCCCGACGCGGCGGCGGCGCGGCGCTATCTCGACGCGCGAGGCGTGCCCGAAGACCTGGCCGAGCGCTTTCGGATCGGCTGGGCTCCCGAAGGCTGGGACGGCCTGATCCAACACCTGCGCCGCTCGCGGGTCTCGGTCGAAGAGGCCGAGCTCGCGGGTCTGATCGTGCGCCGGCCGAGCGGCGACGGACACTACGACCGCTTCCGCGCGCGCGTCGTCTTTCCGATCCTCGAGCCGACCGGTCAGGTTGCCGGGTTCGGCGGACGCGGCATGGGAAACGACCCGCCGAAGTACCTGAACTCGCCCGAGTCTCCCGTCTACAAGAAGAGCCGCGCGCTCTTCGGCCTGCCGCAGGCGCTCGAGGCGATCCGCGAGCGCGGCCGCGTGATCGTGGTCGAAGGTTACTTCGATCTGCTCGCGCTTCACCGCGCAGGTCTGGGCGAGGGCGTCGCGCCGTGCGGCACCGCGCTCACACAAGCGCACGCCAAGCGCTTGCGCCGCTACGCCTCCGAAGTCGTGCTGCTCTTCGACGGCGATGCGGCGGGACAGGCCGCGGCGGAACGCGGGCTGCCGATCCTGCTGGCCGAAGGCCTGCGCGTGCGCGCGGCGTTCCTTCCGCTCGGCGAGGATCCGGACACGCTCGTCGCGAAGTCCGGTCTCGCGGCGCTTCGCACCTGCGTGGACAGCGCGGTGCCGCTTCTCGACCACCTGATCGAGCGCGCCCTGAAGGAAGGGGCGGGCCAAGCCTGGGCCGCCGCTGACACCGCGCGCGGAATCGCTCCCTATCTGCGTGCGCTCGCGGACCCGGTCGAGCGCGCGGCCTACGTGCGGCTGCTGTCGAGCCGGCTCGAGATCCCACCCGTCGCGCTGGAAGAGGCGTTGCGTCAGGGGGCGGAACGCGAGCCGCAGCGCGCGCTCGCGGGCGCGACGCCGGCGCCGGCCGTGCGTTCCAAGCCGGCCGTCGTTTCGCCGGTCGTGCGCATGCTGATCGGTGCGCTCGCGGCGCACCCGGAAGTCCTGCCTCTGCTCGAGGATCTCGATCCCGCCTGGCTTCCCGACGACGCGGGACGCGACCTGCTCGCACACCTGCGCGCGGCAACCGCATCGAGCGATCGCAACGCAGCGGCAAGTCTCGTCTCGCACGAGGCGGAAACACTGGACTCGGAGCAGAAGGCGCTGCTCTGGCAGATCGTCGCGGTCGAAGCCCCCTCCGACGCGAAGAGCGCCGAGCGCAGCGTCATGGACTGCATTTCCAAGCTCGAGATCGCCGCGCTGACCGCGGCGAAGCGAGCGCTCGAGGAACGGCGCGGATTCTGCACGGATCCGGCCGGACAGAACGAGATCGACGAAGAGCTTCAGCGGATCACGTCCCGGAGACACGATCTGCAGAAGAAGATGCGGCACGTCTAACCTTTTCTTCCCTCCCTGGCCCAAGGAGTTCCCCCCGATGGCGCAATCCAAGACTCCCAAGACGTCGACCTCGCCGAAGCGCGCTCCGAGCGCGAGCGTCGAGAAGCCCCCCGTGACCGCAGCGAGCCCGACCGCGCGCAAGGGCGCGTCCGCTCCGAACGGCGCTTCCCGACGCAACGGCAAAGGCCCGACGCACAACGGTGCGAGCGACGGCTCGCATCCGATGAGCTTCCGGCAGCTTCTGCGCAAGGGAAAGGAGAACGGGCACGTCGAAGGCGCAGAGCTCCTGCGCGTCCTGCCCGGTCACGTGCTCGGCGCGCCCGAGAAGCTCGAGGAGGTGCTCGCGCTGTTCCGCCGGCACTCCGTGGCGGTCAAGGCCTGGCAGCCGCCCGTGGTGATGCGCAAGCCCGAGACGCGCCGCCGCGCTTCGACGTCGGAGGAATACGAGGGCTACCGCTCGAACGATCCGGTCCGCGTGTACCTGCGCGAGATGGGCGCGGTCTCGCTGCTCACGCGCGAGGGCGAGGTCGAGATCGCCAAGCGCATCGAGTCGGGCGAGAACGCCGCGCTCGCCGAGATCCTGAAGACGCCCGTGGCCGTCGAGAAGCTGCTCGCGATGGGCGACGACATCCGCAAGGGCAAGCGTGAGGTCAAGGACCTGTTCCCGCAGATCGCGGAGGGCGAGGCAGAGACGCTCGACGACAAGAAGCACAAGCTGCTCGGCGCGCTCACGCAGCTCCGCCGCGCGCAAGCCGACGTGCAGCGCCGCCTGCGTGTGCTCTCGAACCCGCGCACCAGCAAGGACACGCGCGCGCGCCTGTCCGCCGAGGTGGACGAGATCCGCATGCGCAATGCGCAGCGCATCCGCGAGACCGGCATGCTGAAGGAGTCGATCTACGGGCTGGCAGAGGAGATCCGCATCTTCATCGGCGCGATCGAAGAGCAGCAGCGCCAGCTTCGCGCGGTGGTGACTCCGTTCGGCGTCACGAGCGACGAGGCCTTCCTCGCGCTCGCCGAGCAGTCGCGGCGGCGCTCGATCCCCGGCAAGAAGGCGCTGATGCAGCTCGGCGGTGATCCCGAGGCCGTGCTCGTCGCCGAGAAGGACGTGCAGGCCGTGCAGCGCCGGATCCAGGCCATGGAGCACGAGGCGCACTGCACGCTGGCCGAGGCGCGCCAGTCGCTCGTCACGTTCCAGATCGCCAAGGAGCGCGCGGGTCAGGCGAAGAGCGAGCTGATCGAGGCAAACCTGCGCCTCGTCGTATCGATCGCCAAGAAGTACACGAACCGCGGGCTTCAGTTCCTCGACCTGATCCAGGAGGGCAACATCGGCCTGATGAAGGCGGTCGACAAGTTCGAGTACCGGCGCGGCTACAAGTTCTCGACCTACGCGACCTGGTGGATCCGCCAGGCGATCACCCGCGCGATCGCCGACCAGGCGCGGACCATCCGCATCCCGGTCCACATGATCGAGACGATGAGCAAGATCCGCAACGTCACGAAGAAGCTGGTCCAGAAGATCGGCCGCGAGCCCACGATCGAGGAAGTGTCGGTCGCGAGCGGGATCAGCGTCGAAGAGACGAAGCGGGTGATGAAGATCAGCAAGCACCCGATCTCGCTCGACCGCCCGATCGGGGAGTCCGACGACTCCTACTTCGGCGACTTCATCGAGGACCCGCACGCGGAGAGCCCGGTCAGCGCCGCGACGCACGAGATGCTGAAGGACAAGCTCGACCAGGTCCTCCAGACGCTCACGTTCCGCGAGCGCGAGATCATCAAGCTCCGCTACGGCATCGGCGACGGGTACACGTACACGCTCGAAGAGGTCGGGAAGATCTTCAAGGTGACGCGAGAGCGGGTACGGCAGATCGAGGCGAAGGCGGTGCGCAAGCTCCAGCACCCCGTGCGCGCCCGCAAGCTCGAAGGCTTCCTCGACGTCTGAGCGCCGTTCGCGCGAACGGCGCACCGGCTTCGCCTCGATCTGGCGCGCCCCCGCGCGGCGCGTTCACCGCGCTCGCCCGCAACCGGGCTCGCGCGGGCGCCGCTCCAGAACCCGCTCTCGCGATGCCTTCGTTGCGCGGGCCGCTCCGCGCTCGCGCAGGACGGCCCGAACCCCGCTCGCCGCGACGCGCGCCGTACCACCCCAGGTCGCCGTGCACGCGACGAGCTCGCGCGGGCCCGCGCCGGAGGGGGAACGCGCGGCGTCGGACCCCGCAGGGCGCGATCGGCAGGCGGTGCGCAAGCTCGCGCACCCCGTTCGCGCCCGCAAGCTCGAAGGCTTCCTCGACGTCTGAGCGCCGTTCGCGCGAACGGCGCACCGGCTTCGCCTCGATCTGGCGCGCCCCCGCGCGGCGCGTTCACCGCGCTCGCCCGCAACCGGGCTCGCGCGGGCGCCGCGCACGCCCGCCGAGGTCACGGACGAGGAGGCCGCGTCGAGCCCCGTCCGACCGTCGAGCCGCGGTCGGGGCTCGCGGATTGCGCCCGGGCGCGCGTCGGCCGCGACGACCGCGTGTTCTGGAACCACGCCGAGGAGCGGCCGACGCGTGGCAGGTGCGTACGCTCGTGGCGGAGACCGTCGACACGCCCGGGCGCAAGACGCAGCCCCGACCTCGTCGTCCGGTGACCTCGGTGGGCCCACCCGCTCTCGCGATGCCTTCGTTGCGCGGGCCGCTCCGCGCTCGCGCAGGACGGCCCGAACCCCGCTCGCCGCGACGCGCGCCGTACCACCCCAGGTCGCCGTGCACGCGACGAGCTCGCGCGGGCCCGCGCCGGAGGGGGAACGCGCGGCGTCGGACCCCGCAGGGCGCGATCGGCAGGCGGTGCGCAA